>JAQGPE010000042.1 GCA_028293225.1 Akkermansiaceae bacterium
CTGTCCTGGCAAAGCGGCTCGATCATCGGACCGGCCCTGGGCGGCCTGCTGTGCGCCATTTCGCCGGCGACGGCCTTTGGGACTTCGGCGGGCCTGTTCCTGATCGGCGCCCTGCTGCTGATGGGTATTCGCAAGACCACCAAGCCGGTGGTGCAGCCGGGCTCGCGCTGGACGCTGATCAAGGAAGGTCTGGTCTATACCTGGCGCAACAAGATCGTCTTCGGCTCGATTTCGCTGGATCTGTTCGCGGTGCTGCTGGGCGGAGCGACGGCGCTGCTGCCGGTGTTCGCGCGGGACGTGCTACAGGTCGGGGCGGAGGGCTTTGGCGTCTTGCGGGCCGCGCCGGCGGTGGGCGCGACCCTGGTGGCGATTTTCCTGGCGAGTCATCAGATCCGGCGCCGGGCTGGGGTGTTGATGTTTTCCGCGGTGGCGATCTTCGGTGCTGCGACGGTGGTCTTTGGCATGTCCAAGTGGATCTGGCTGTCGGTCGGAGCCCTGACGGTGCTGGGCGCGGCTGACATGGTCTCGGTCTACATCCGCCAGACGCTGGTGCAGTTGGTGACACCCGACCCGATGCGGGGTCGCGTGGCTGCCGTGTCGGGCTTGTTCGTCAGCGCCTCCAACGAGCTCGGCGAATTCGAGAGCGGGGTTGCCGCGCGATTCCTGGGGCCGGTGGGAGCGGCGATCTTTGGAGGCATCGGGGCTCTGATCGTCACCGGGGCGTGGGCCAGGATGTTTCCTGATTTAAGGAAGGCCGATAAGCTGGAATAATATCCGCCGATGTTTCAAAATCCTCCGCGGTAATTCCTCATTCTTGCGGCCATTCTTATGGATCTGTTCGTTCGGTTTGCTAAACTAGCCCGATGTTGGTCGAAACAGGAATCATTTTGGGCGTCGGCTTGCTGGCGGGGGCATTGTTGATCACGGCCATCGTCACGGCCTTGAAAAAATCCCGGATGGCGGCCGAACTGCTGAGCCGGGTGACGGCTGCGCAAAGCGAGTTGGCGGAGACCCGGGATCAGCATGAAAAGGTCCTGACGGAGACCAAGTCTTCCCATGAAATTGCCATGACCGGCCTGGTCAATGCGCACGCTGCAGTGGTGTCCAAGCATGTCGTGACGGTCGAGACCCTGAAGTCCGAGCATGCCTCCACTCTCGAAACGCTGAAGGCCGAACACGTTCTCGCGCTGAAGAAGGCGGAAGAGGAGAAGCTGGCCGCGATCGCCAAGGTCGAAGGCAGGATCACCGACTTCCGCGATCGTCAGAAACTGCTGATGGACGAGATCTTCGGCGCGGTTGAAAAAGAGCCCGCAAAAGCTCCAGCGCCGCCCGCGCTCAGCCCGCTGAAACTCCTGAAGCCATCTCTCAAGGGTCAGGAAGTGGTCGCTCTCGGAGAGGCCCCCGCGAAGGCGGAGGAAGTCAAGGAGGTCGCTCCTGAGGCCCTTGCGGCCAAGGAAGCCGCTCCCAGTCCAGGAGAACCTAGCTCTGCGCCGGTTGTCGCCGCTTCGAAGATCACTGAGCCCGGCGCTGAAAAAATCGAGTCTCTCACCCTCAGCGAACCTTTTGCGGAAGCGGCGCCATTGCCAGTCATCGAAATCCCCGAAGCGGACAAGTCGCTTGCCGCGACGGAATCCTTCGCCGCGCATGAGTCGTTTGCCGAAGCCCCTGAGCCGCTCACTGCCGCCAGTGTTTTCGCACCACGGGAAGTCGCTCCGAAAGAGTCGCAGCAGGTAAAAGAATCCACCCTGCCATGGCTGCAGACGCCGCCGCTGGGAGCGTGATCCGGTGGCATGATTGAGCCCTGATGATAAGCTGACAGGAGGCGGGCCGCTTGGTCCGCCTCTTTTGTTTTTGTCAGGGGGTCAGGATGGGGAGGTCGCTTCGAGCGCTTCCAGCCGTTCGCGGGCGATTTCCAGATAGTAGTCATCGAGCTCGATGCCGCTGAACTCCGCGATGCCCATCCGCTTGGCGGCGATGGCGGAACTGCCGATGCCCAGGAAGGGATCGAGCAGCCGGGTGGCCGGGCCCTTGCCGTGCAGGCGGATGCATTGCTCGACCAGGGCGATGGGAAAGCTGGCGGGGTGGGGGCGCTCGCGGTGGCTGGAGTTGATGGTGTCGTAGGGGATGAACCAGGTGTTGCCGCGGCAGCGCCGGTCCACGCCGCCGGTATGGCTCCAGCGGGAGATGTTCGACTTGTCCTGATAGGGGACCCCGGCACCGCGGCGGTCGACCTTCACCTTGCCGGTCTTGGTCAGGTGAAAGACATACTCGTGGCAGTCGTTCACGAAGCGCTGGGAGTTGATCGGCTTGAAGTGCCCGGCGCTGATCTGACCGCCGTCGCGGGTGTCGAGGGTGATCGACTTGACCCAGTGAATGGTATTTTGCAGACGGAACAGCGCGTCCGGGCCTTCTGTTAGAGCCAGCACGATCTGGTGCGGCAGCAGCGGATTGATCAGCGAACCGCCGACGTTCAGGAAGAACGAGCCGTCGTCGGCGAGGACGCGCTTCAGTTCGGCGGACCAGCGCAGGCACCACTCCAGGAAGTCACCGCGGCTGGCGGTGTCCTTGAAGGAGTGGTAGTCGATGCCGAGATTGTACGGCGGCGAGGTGACCACCAGATCGACCGAGCCCTCGGGCAGGGTCGGCAGGATGTCGAGGCAATCGCCGTGATGAAGCACGCCGGAGGCTAACGTGCTGCGTCGGGGACCGCAAGCCGGTGGGCTGCTCAGCACCTGCGACTCTGACCTACCGGTTATAAAGAAGCGCCAAAATCAGGCCACTCCTCGGTCTGGCGGCCTTCATTCCGCATAAAATCAGCGATCATATCCTGGGTAGTCATCTTTGCCCGGCGTTCGCCGTGTGCACGATCGAGGATCCAATTTTCGTAGGCGCCCAAATCGATCTGAGGCGGAGCAGGGTGGCCGGAGAAGTCGCCAAATTCGAGTTCGAGTTCTTTCATAAACCGCTTCCACGGATTTTTTGATAGGCGTCGGGCCCTGCGAACTTATCGCACAAGGCTTTCAATTCGTCTTCCGGAATTTTACCGGGGCTCCGGCGGAGCAGTGACCGAATGTCCAGGAAGTCTTTCCAGTCTCTTTCTTCCTGGTCCTTCATTGCAAAGAGCTTCATTGAGAGGAGAGCGCGAAAACTGATCACAGGGACGGGTGACGAATCCTTCCTTTCAATATCGGCTTCGGCCATTTTAGAGAAAGAGACATCGTCTACCCAGATCAAATCAATGAATGGGAAGGAGAGATCATTGGCCCGGCGAAAGCGGGAAGCCATCCCGTCGGCAGCCTTGTCGAAACCGAGTCGTTGCATCAACTCTTCGGCTTTCGCCTGAAGACTGCGTGAACAGACCCAATCGACATCGAGCGTGGTCCTCGGATAGCCGTGGTAGGACACAGCCCAGCCGCCGGCGAGTAGGAGAGGAATGCCTTCACGCTCAAAATTTTGATAGAGAGAGTAGGCAAACTCAGGAATCATCGAAGGAAGGGGAAGATGATTTATTAGATAAGCCGCTCTTTCAGCAAGTCCGTTACCGTCTTCGGGTTCGGTTTGTTGGGGGCGGCTTTCATCACCTGGCCGGTGAGCCAATTGAGGAGCTTGTCGTTGCCGGCTTTGATTTCCGCGACCTTCTCCGGGTTGGCGGCGATGACCTGATCGCAGAGGCCGCCGAGTTCGTCGGAATCGGTGGCTTCAAAGCCGAGTTCCTTGGCGACGGAAGCGGGGTCCTTGTCCGGGGCGTCGAGCAGGACGGCCAGCACTTCCTTGGCCTGGCTGAGGGCGAGGGCGCCGGACTCGACGAGGGTAAGGAGGGCACCGCTTTTCTCCGCTGAAAGGGGCGAGTCAGCGATCGCGACCGAGCGGTCGTTGAGGGTGCCGAGCAGGGTATTAATCAGGAAATTGGCGGCCTTCTTGCCGGGGACGCCAGGGGTGGCAGCCAGCGCTTCGAAGTAGATCGCCAGTGGGAGATCCGAGGACAGCACGGAGGCATCGTAGGCGCTCACGCCGAAGTCTTTTTCGTAGCGGGCAGCGCGCTCATGCGGACGCTCCGGCAGCAGCGGGCGGACCTTGGCCAGCAGCGGCGCGGTCACGACGGGAAGCAGATCGGGACAGGCGAAATAACGGTAGTCGTCGGCGTTTTCCTTGGTGCGCAGCAGCGTGGTTTCACCGCGGTCGTCGTCCCAGCGGCGGGTCGACTGGACCTGGGGGATGCCCATGTCGAGCTCCTCGCCCTGACGTTCGACTTCATGATGGATCGCGCGGCGAATGGCGGAGATGGAGTTGAGGTTCTTCAGCTCGATCTTGGTGCCGTACGGGTCGCTGGCCTTTTCGCGCAGGGAGATGTTCACGTCGCAGCGGAGCTGGCCCTTTTCCATGTCGGCGTCGGAAATGCCGCCCTGCTGGAGGATCATCTGCAGCGAGCGCAGGTAGGCCACGGCTTCTTCAGCGGACTCGAGGTCCGGCTCGGAGACGATCTCCATCAGCGGGGTGCCGGCGCGGTTGAAGTCGATCAGTGACGAATTGCCGAGGTGGGTGGATTTCGCGACGTCCTCCTCCAGGTGGATGCGGTTCAGCCGGATGGTCTGGCCGGGGCGGCGGATGTTTTTCCGAGCGTCGGTCGGGTAGCAGTGATCGTACATCGGCACGCTGCCGCCGAGACAGAGCGGGGCTTCCATCTGGGTGGTCTGGAAGTTCTTCGGCATGTCCGGATAGAAGTAGCTCTTGCGGTCCCACTTCGAGATCTCCGGAGAGCCGCAGTCCAGTAGAAGGCCGGCCAGCAGGGTCTTCTCGATGGCGTAGCGGTTCAGCACCGGCAGGGCACCGGGCAGGCCGAGGCAAACAGGGCAGGTGCGGGTGTTCGGTTCGCCGCCGAAGGAGGTTTCGCAAGAGCAAAACATCTTGGTGCGGGTCTTAACCTGGCAGTGGACTTCAAGGCCGATGGTGACAAGGTAGGGCATCTGGGAAAGCGTCTCGGCCGCAGCGTGGCGGAGTCCCGGCGATTGGCCAATCCCGAAAGCTGCTTGCTGTCACGGTCATCATCACTGGCCAAATTCCCTAACCGGGCGATATTGTCTGATGACCGCTCCATCCGAAAGCGTCCAGCAGTCCACCCGTGAACAATGCGGCGTCGGCGATTTCGTGCCGGTCGACTATGTCCCGGAGTGGAAGGAAGAGCTGGCGCCGCAGACCTTCCGGCCGCGGACTTTCGATCTTTCGCCGATGATTTCCGGTTTCGGAGGCACGCTTCCGGCCTCGGAGGCGCAGACGTGGATCTTTGAGCGGAGAAATGAGGCAGGCGGGGCCTGTTGGACCCGGATTTCCTAGAGAGAGAGGCCCGCCAGCAATTGCTTCAGGTCGGGATTGTCGATGACGTGGTCGAGACGCGGGTCGCGCAGGATGTCGCCGTAGCGGCGTTCCCTGGCGAGTTCGCGGAGCTGCGGGTCGTTGAGGATCAGATTGCGGATTTCGGGCTCTTCCAGCACCGGAATGGCTTTCAACGGCGTGCCGGAGTCGCCTGCGGCGATCAGCTTGGCCAGCTTCACGCGGGCGGTGTCGGAGAGCGGGTCGATCTTCTGGAAAGCTCCCTCCGGAAGGTATTTGTCGATCAGCCCTTTTGCCTCGGCGAGGAAGGTCATTCTCTCTGTGGGCTTGGTCTGGTTCGCGGAATCGGCAAAGGCGCCGACCTCGGCAACCGATCCGAAATGACGCAGGGCTGTGGCGCCGGAAAACCAGAGGGCGGAGGCAGGCACCAGGCTGAAGGCCAGACGGCCGATCTTTTGCGCGAATGATCTTTCGCTAGCGCCTTCACCGGCCCCGGAGAAGGGCTTGCTGAAGAAGCCGACCACCTTGGTCAGGAAAATGAACACGGCCAGGCCGGCCGCAATCGGAACGGCGTAGGACAGCCAGGGCAGCCCGGCGAAGCTGGGGAAGTGACCCCAGACCACGTAGCCGGTGTAGCCCGCGGCGCACAGAGTCGCGGTGCCGATCAGCATGCGGAACAGGCCGCGCAGCAGCGAAAAGCCCGCGCAGGCGGCGAAGATCAGCACGGTGATGCCGCCGAGGCTGAGCTTGGAGATGCCGTCGCTGCCGAGGCTGTCGAGGGAGGACTGGATGGCGCTCATGCTTCAGGGGCTGGGAATCCGCCGACCTGGCCGCGCTGGCGCAGCAGGTGATCGCAGAGCACCAGAACGGCCATGGCTTCGACCATCGGCACGGCCCGCGGCAGCACGCAGGCGTCGTGGCGGCCGCGGCCCTGGAGTTCGGTGTCCTCGCCGGTGTTGGTCACCGTTTCCTGCGAGGTCATGATGGTGGCGGTCGGTTTGAAGGCGACCCGGAAGACGATGTTTTCGCCATTCGAGATACCGCCCTGGATGCCGCCGGAGCGGTTGCTGGTGGTGCGGACCTTGCCCTCGATCATCCGGAAGGGATCGTTGTGCTCGCGGCCGGTCAGCAGGGTGCCGGCGAAGCCCGAGCCGATCTCGAAGCCCTTGGTGGCGGGGAGGGAGAGCATGGCCTTGGCGAGTTCGGCCTCCAGTTTGTCGAAGATCGGTTCGCCGAGTCCGGGCGGGCAGCCGCGAATCACGCACTCCACGACGCCGCCGACCGAGTTGCCTTCGCCGCGCATGGTCTTGATGCGGTCGATCATCGGCTCGACCATCGCGGGGTCGGCGGTGCGGACGATGTTGCTTTCGATGTCATCGAAAGTGACGGTCAGGGGATCGACGCTGGCATTGAGATCGTGGATTGATTTGACCCAGGCGAGCACCTCGATGCCGGGACAGAGGGTGGCCAGCACCTTTTTCGCGACAGCGGCGGCAGCGACGCGGCCGATCGTTTCGCGGGCGGAAGCGCGGCCGCCGCCGGAGAGAGCGCGGATGCCGTATTTCGCGTCGTAGGTGTAGTCGGCGTGGGAGGGGCGATATTTCACCGCCATTTCCTCGTAGGCTCCCGGGCGCTGGTCTTCGTTGCGGACCACGATGGCGATCGGGGTGCCGAGAGTGACGCCGTCGATGAGACCGGAGAGGATTTCGGCACGGTCGGCTTCTTTGCGCGGAGTGACAATTTCGCTCTGGCCGGGGCGGCGGCGATCGAGCTCGAACTGGATTTCTTCAACGGTCAGCGGCACGCGTGGCGGCACCCCGTCGATCACCACACCCACGCCGCCACCGTGCGATTCTCCGAAGGTGTGGATGCGGAAGGCGTGGCCGAAAGTCGATGACATGGGCGGGACTGTAGGCAGCGAACGCCGCCCGCCAAGAGCGGAGAGCGGCTGTCAGTGCAGGAGCGCTTCGACCAGTTCGCAGCTTTCGCGCAGCCACTCGGCGGGGGTGAAGCGGGTGGCGATTTCGCGGGCGCGGTTTTTGACGGCGGGATCGGCCAGCAGCGGTTCCAGAGCGGCGGCGATGCGCCGGGCTTTGAACTGGCGGGGATGGAGGCCGTCACCGACGCCGAGATCGCGGACGCGGCTCAGGTTGTCGAGCTGATCGTGGGCCATCGGCTGGATGAAATGAGGAATGCCGGCCTGGAGGGTTTGGGCGCAGGTGCCGACGCCGCCGTGATAGACCAGCGCGGCGGCGCGCGGCAGGACTTGGCTGAAAGGGATATAAGCAAAGTGCTTCACCTGAGGCGGAAGGTCTGAGGGGACGGTGTCGGCGAAGCGGGTCAGGAGGATGCCGCGGCGATTCATAAGTTTCAGAGCCTTAAAGGATTCTTCGAAGAAGGCGTGGCCGCGGATCATGGCGCTGCCCGGGGTGAAGATGACCGGAGGATCGCCATCATTCATAAACGACTCAAGGTCAGCTGGTAATGTGTGAAGACCCGTTTCGTCGTAGAGCGGGAAGCCGGTGAGGCGGGTCTGGGGCGGCCAGTCGGGCTGGGGTGGGGCGAACCACTGCGGGAAGAGAGCGATCACGCGGTCGGGCGAGTGCCAGCCGCGCAGCATGTTCTTCACGGGCGGCAGACCGTGAGTGGCGCGAAAGCGGTTGAGTCCCGGGAGGATATGGGCGTCCGCCACCTTGCCGGCGGTCCACCATTGGAGCGCCTTGAGGAAGCGCGGCGCGCCCTGGCCGAAGGGGGCGCCGTGCAGGACCGGCTGGCGGTGGGTGCTGACGAACAGGGAGGGGGCGAGGTGGACCGTGGCGACGGGGATGCCGAGCAATTCACGGACGCTGAGGGCCCCGAAAGCCAGCGAACCGGTGACGATCACGGTCTCGCCCGGCAGATGCAGGTCGCGGGCGTGTTCCAGGATCATCTCGTAGCTGGGATCGACCGCGTTCCTGATCACCGAGGCGAAGGCCTTGAGGGGGTGCCAGAGGTGGGGATCGCTCTGGACGCGCTGGAAATCCTCGACGGTGCCGAGGGGGCGGAAGGTCAGGCCGGCGCGGCGGACGAGGTCTTCGAAGTAGGCGCTGGTGATGAGAAAAACCTCGTGGCCGCGGGCCTGCAGCGCTTTGCCCAGGCCCGTGAAGGGGTGGACGTCTCCGGCGCTGCCCATGGCGTAAATGAGGATCCGCATGTGTAGCCTGATTGCTTGGCGCAGTCGGCGGCGCGGGGAAATGGCAAAATTTAACGCAATACACTTGCGTTATTATCAAAT
>JAQGPE010000135.1 GCA_028293225.1 Akkermansiaceae bacterium
CCCTGGGCGGTGAAAGTCGTCGCAGGGATTCGAATCGGGCTCATCGGCCTGACCACTCCCGGTCTGCCTTTCTGGCTCTCGCCCAAACAGCTGGGCGGCGTCATTCCCCTCGATCCGGTGGAGGTTCTGAAGAAATCGGTGGCGGCCCTCAAGGCTGAGAAGGTGAACGCGATCGTGGTGATGGGTCACATGGGCTGGCGGGCGGGAGATGATTTCGCGAATCCGGTCCACAATCTTCTGGAGACGGTGGAAGGTGTGGACGTCTACCTGGCGGGCCACACGCACCAGGATCAGCCGTCGTGGATGACCGGCAAGACGCTCTGTACCCAGGCGAACTACTACGGGATCCATTGCGGCCGGGTGGATCTGACCTTCGATGCCGATACCCATAAACTACTGAACCGGCGCGCTTTCACGGTCCTGATGGACGGGCGTTTCGAGCTTGATCCGGTGGTGATGGAGATGTCGCGGCCTGATCTGGCTATCTCGGACGAGCACATGGCGCGGAAGGTCGGGACCTTCAAAGAACCGGTGACGGGCACGGGCCGCGGCAATGGCATGGTGAGGCTTTTCTGCCAGGCTTTCGATGGGGCACTCAAGCGACAGGGGCACCCGGTGGATGGGATCTTCCACGGCAGTTTCAGTACGGGGGACGTCGTAGCGGGGGAGAAGACAGTGGCCGATTGCTGGGACTGGCTGCCGTTCGAAAATGAATTGGTCGTTGGAGAATTCTCTGCGGCTGATCTGATCAAGATCGTGGCGGAGGACCGGAAGGATGCCCGTTCGGACCGGGAGCTATGGCCTTTTGAGATGGCCACGGGAGCCGATGGCAGCGTGACGAACTTGCTTCGAGACGGGAAACCGGTTGCACCGGACGCACGCTACAGGATCGCCTTCAACGTCTTCGACGCCCAGTCCGCCGGGCAGAAGCTGATGATCCTTCGCGGCCTCATGGAGCAGTCCTCAACGAAACGAACGGAGACCGGTGTCTTTACCCGCGGAGCGCTGATCGACTACCTGCTCGAACGAATCTGAGGGGGGATCAATGCGGCTCTTCCACCGACCGGCGGAAGAGCCCGAAAGATAGTCTCATTCCACCGTCACGCTCTTCGCGAGATTGCGCGGCTGGTCGATCTCGCAGCCGCGGTGATTGGCGACGTGGTAGGCGAACAGCTGCAGCGCCACGGCGGTCGGGATGGTGCTGACGAGCGGGTGGCAGACCGGGATTTCGATGACGTCATCCATGGCTTCGGCGGCCTCGTGGTCGCCTTCGGTGATGAGGCCGAGAATCCGGGCGCCACGGGCCCGGCACTCCTCGACGTTGCCCAGAGTCTTGTCCTTGCCGGGGATGTCGTTGGCCAGGGCAATGACCGGTGTGCCGGGCTGCAGCAGGGCGATGGGGCCGTGCTTCAATTCGGCGGCGTGGTAGCCCTCCGCATGGATGTAGGAGATTTCCTTGAGCTTCAGCGCGCCTTCCAGGGCGACCGGATAGAGGCAGCCGCGGCCGATGAAGAACGCGTGCTCGTTTTCGGCGTAGCGCTTGGCGATTTCGGCAATGCGGTCGCTCTGCTCGATCACCTTGCTGACCAGAGCCGGGATGCGGGCGATCTCCTGGGCGAACTTCATGCCTTCGTCGCGGGAGAAGCGGCGGCCGCGGCCAAGCTTTAGCGCAACCATCAGCAGGACGGCGACCTGGCAGGTGAAGGCCTTGGTGGAAGCCACGGAAATCTCCGGACCGGCATGGAGGTAGACGCCACGGCCGGTTTCGCGCGCGATGGTCGAGCCCACGACATTGCAGAGGCCCATGACAAAGGCTCCCTTCTGATTGGCTTCGCGCACGGCGGCCAGGGTATCGGCGGTCTCGCCGGACTGGGAAATGGCGATGACCAGATCCGTGCGGCCGATGATCGGATTGCGGTAGCGGAACTCGGCGGCCTGCTGGACTTCCGCATGGGTGTCGGCCATGTCCTCGAAGGCGTATTCGCCCACGAGACCGGCGTGCAGCGAGGTGCCGCAACCCACCAGCACGACGCGCTGGATTTCCGCGAGATCGCGCGGCGAGGTGCCCATGCCGGAGAGCACGGAGGAGCCGAGATTGAAGTCGAGGCGGCCGCGGATGGCGTTGGCAAGAGAGTCGGGCTGCTCATGGATTTCCTTGAGCATGAAATGCGCGTAGCCGCCCTTCTCGGCCACGGCGGCATCGAGACCGAGCTCGTTAATTTCGCGGGAAACCGGAATCTGATGCAGGTCGCGGATGTCGACGTTATCGGCGGTGACGATCGCGATGTCGTTGTCCTCCAGGTAGATGACCTGGCGGGTGTGGGCGATGATCGCGGACGCGTCCGAAGCGACGATGGTCTCGCCCTCGCCCACGCCGATCACGATGGGGCTGCCGCGGCGGGCGGTGATGATCTTGCCGGGTTCCTTCGCGGAAATCACGGCGATGCCGAAAGTGCCTTCGACCTGGCTGAGCGCGTCGCAGACGGCCTGGAAGAGGTCGCCCTTGTAGCGGTCGCCGATCAGGTGGGAGAGGACCTCCGTATCGGTCTCCGAGTAAAAGTGATGCCCTTTGGCTTCGAGGCGGGAACGTAGCGAGCGGTAGTTCTCGATGATGCCGTTGTGAACCAGCGCGATGTCGCCGGATTCATCGAGGTGAGGGTGGGCATTGATCTCCGTGGGCGGCCCGTGGGTGGCCCAGCGGGTGTGGGCGATGCCGGTGGACGAGCGGGAAAAGCGCTCGGCCGGCCACTCGGCGCGGGCTTTTTCGTTGAGAGAGGCGACCTTGCCTGTGGCCTTGGTGACGATGACCGCTCCGTCCTCCAGGATGGCGATGCCCGCCGAGTCATAGCCGCGGTATTCCAGCCGCCTGAGGCCGCCGATGAGAACGCTGGGGGCAGATGCTTTGCCAATATAGCCGACGATTCCGCACATAAGATCGAAGAAGAGTATGAGAGAGAAAAAAGATCAGGCCGTGACGTCGCGCTGCACGATATCGCCAGGGCGGGTCGAAGTGCCGGGCCAGAATTTCCGGCCGGGATAGATGGAAGTATTGATGCCGGTGTGGACGCCATCGCCGACGATGCAGCCGAACTTGCGGCGGCCGGTATCGACGAGTTGACCTCCG
>JAQGPE010000527.1 GCA_028293225.1 Akkermansiaceae bacterium
CGGCCACTGACGACGGCTTCAAATTCCACTCGGGTCTCTACGGCGACGGCTCGAATGACCTCAGCCCGAAGTGGTCCCGCGATGCCGATTCTTCGAACTGGATCAAGCGATACCCCATCATCAACGCCAAGTAACCCCGCCTCTCCTGCCAGTCTCCAACCCTGCAAATCACATGAAATTCCCGCTCCACATTGCCCTCCTCGCCATCGCCCTCTCTGCCCTGCTTCCTTCCTGCGGCACGCCGGCCGGGAAAGTCGCCTCCGGCGTTATCAGCTCACCGGCTGTCCAAGCCATCGTTTCCTTGGCCGTGAAAGCTGGAGAAAACGCTCTCCTGGAAAAGACCGGGCAGAAGCTTTCCCCGGAGGCGCAGGCCGCTCTTGCTGCCGCTGTGACGCCCCTGGTTGACCAGGTCACCACTTCCACCCTCACCGGCATCGCCGACGCGCTGAAAGGCAAGCAGGCGACTGCGGATGCCGCCAACTCCGGCAAGCTCATCGCGGCGGTGACTTCCGCCACGGCCACGCCGGTTCCCATCGCGGTCAACGTGGCAGAGGCGGTGCCGACGATCTCGAACACAGTTCCCGGCGCCTCTCCTGCGATCGCAAACAGTGTCGTCGCCGCTGCCATCGAGTCAGTCGCCACTCAGCGCGCGGCGCAGTGATCCAACCTGACTATATCGTACTATGAAGCCCGCCGTTTCACTCCCGCCCCTTGTTCCTGGCATCCTTGGCATTTCAGCCATGGGAGTCACCAGGTTCTCGCCCTCCAAGGGAGTGCAGCTGCGGGAGTGGTCGGTTTTTACCCCAGCTCCAAAGGCTCAGAATTCCCGGATCCGTCCAAAGACATGAAACCCGCTGTTTACCCTCGCGTCATCGCCCGAATTCAGGGGCAGGACATCACCGTCGTCGCTCTGAACGTTGTCCGGTTTCGGGGCGACGTGGACATTGACGCGGACGGCAGCGGCGGCAACGCCTACACCGACTCGAAAGGTAAGGTCTGGAAAGATCGGTATTTCCAGGCCGCCACCAGCCTGCGTTTCAGGGGAAAGAGCCTGAACTCGCACACAGTGCCGTATGCCGTGGTGCCTCCGGCCGTCCTGGTCGGAGTGCCCGGCATTGTCCTCGGCTGCCTGGTGTGGGTGACCAACCGGAAGAACGGGAAGCGGGTGGCGTGCGTGTGCGGCGACACCGGCCCGACTGCCAAGGTCGGCGAAGTATCGATCGAGGCCGCCCGTCGCCTCGGCGTTGATCCGAATCCGGTCATCGGCGGAGATGAAGATTTCGAATTCGATTATGAGGTGCACGCCGGCATTCCGGCGGTCATCGATGGCATCACCTACGATCTCCAAGCCTACCGCCCCGCAGCCTAACGGCACACCTCCTGCGAGAGCAGGGCATGACCCTTCCCATGAGCACTGACGACATTCACGACGTGGCCTCAAAAGACACCCCTTCCGAAATCGAAGTTCCGAAATCCATGTATGGTCTCATCGTTTGGGCCGTGGGCCGCTTCGGCCCCGGCATCCTTATCGCCCTGGCAGCCGTTTACGGGCTGAACAAGGTTTACACCGACATGCAGGTTCAGAACGAGCGCATGGTGGGTGACATGAAGGCTCAGAACGCCGCCATGGTCGAAGTGATCCGGAGCCAAACCTCCGTGAATTCACAGGTCGCGAATTCCCTGCAGGAGCTTTCGAAGGCGGTCGAGAACCGGGCAAAATGACTTACAGCCGCCCGCGTGGGCATTGAAGGCTGCCAAGCCCCCGCCACTCCGGCGGGGGCTTTCTGCTGTCGGTAAGGTGAGGTGATATTGAGGCGGCCATAGTAGCAGGGCACTCTGCCCGGCATGGGTGCATCTCCACCAAAAGCGATTCCCTCCACTCCTGCGCCCCCGCCGGTCCGGGAAAATGGCGAGGACATCGCGGCCGTGAAGGAAGCCGAGCGCCGGAAGAATGCCGCCCGCATTGGCTACGCTTCCACCATTGATCCTCGCCGCCCTGCTGGCCCGACGATCCTCGCGCCATCCGCTGAACCAAAGCGCACACTCCTGGGAGGTGCCGGCTGATATGGAAGACGCGGCCACAATCCTCAAGCGCTGGGCCGAACTCGAAGGGATCCGCGTGCCCTGGGATGCCGGTTGGCAGATGGCAGCCGACTACAGCTTTCCCCGGAAAGGGAATATCACCAAGTCCGAGAGCGGTCCCGGCACCAACAGCGCGAATCAGCTTTTTGACACGACCGCCATCGAAGGCGTGCGCACGCTGGCAACCGGCTTTTCAAGCTACCTCACGCCACCCGGCACTCGCTGGTTCTCATGGGAGGCTCAGGACAGCATCAAGGGCGACGAAGCGGATGCGTTCTACAACAAGGCATCCGAGAAGGCCGCGAAGATCCTGGCGGCGGCGAACTTCTACACGAAGCTCAACGAGGCTTATTTGGAAGAGTCCGGCTTCGGTCTCTGCTGCATCGGCGCCATGCCTTCAGGGGAGAAGGTCATCACCTTTCAGACTCACCCGGTCGGCTCCTTCTGCATCGACGAGAACGCCGACGGCGACGTCGATACCTTCTTCGTTCGCGTTCCTCGCGGCATCCGGCAACTCGTGCAGATGTTTGGCGAGGTGGCGGTGACGGCGAGCCCGAAGCTTGCCGATAGCTGGAAGCTTTTCAAAGAAAAGGGCGTCAACTCAAAGCACAGCGTCATTCACGCGGTCTTCCCTCGCCTGGAGCGTGACGCGACCAAGCGCGACAACCTGAACATGCGCTTTGCATCGGTGTGGGTGTGTGAGGATGGCCCGTATGTGCTCCAGCGCTCCGGCTTCGAAGAATTTCCCTTCTGCTGCACTCGCTACGCCAAGCGCTCTGGCTCGGATCAGGCCTACGGCTACGGGCCATTTGAGGAAATCAAGAGCGTCGTGATCGATGCCAACAAGACGAAGCAGATTCTCCGCGTCGTCGGCCAGAAGCTCGCGGTTCCTCCGGTGCTGATTCCCGACAACCTGGTCGGCAACGTCGATCTTCGCCCCGGCGGTCGGACGGTGTTCAAGTCAGGATCCGGCGGCAGCGATCTTCCTCGCGAATGGACCCAGCAGGGCAGGCCCGAAGGGATGCAGGACCAGCTCACTGACTCCCGCGAGGTGATCCGCAAAGCCTATCACGTTCCGCTGTTCGAGATGTTCGACCAGATTGAGCGGCAGATGACCGCGCGAGAGGTCTCCGAGCGCAGCGCTGAGAAGCTCGCCCAGTTCGGGCCGATCTTCACCCAGTTCGCCAGCGATTTCCAGACCCTCATGGAGCGCGTCTTTGCGATCCTGTTCCGTGCGGGGGTGTTCGGGACCATGGATGAGATTCCGCAGGCGGTCATCCGGCAGACGGCCGAAGGGTTGGAAGTCCCGCCGCCGAAGGTGGTCTACCAGAGCCGCATTGCCCTCGCCATCCGCCAGACCGAGAGCGTCGCCGCCGATCGCTTCATGGACCGGGTGATTCAGGTTTCGCAGGTCGATCAGGGAGCGAT
>JAQGPE010000287.1 GCA_028293225.1 Akkermansiaceae bacterium
CAGGACCTGGCGGACTACGTCGGCGACTCCCTGGGACTGGCCTACCACGCCCGCGACACGGATGCGGATGTGATCGTTTTCTGCGGCGTCCATTTCATGGCGGAGACCGCCAAGATTGTGAATCCTTCCAAGATCGTGGTCCTGCCCGACAAGGATGCCGGCTGCTCGCTGGAGCAGTCCTGCCCCGGCCCGGAGTTGGAAGCGTTCCTTCAGGCGAATGTGGAGAAGAATTACTACGTCATCGCCTACATCAACTGCAGCGCCCACGTGAAGGCCCTCTGCGACGTGATCTGCACCTCCGGCAACGCGGTGACCATCGTCAACAAGGCTCCCCAGGACCGTCCGATCCTTTTCGTTCCGGATGCCAATCTCGGCGCCTGGGTCATGGAGCAGACCGGTCGCAAGATGGACCTGTGGCAGGGCTCCTGCTACGTCCACGTCGAGTTCACCCGCGACTCGATCAACCGAATCAAGAGCGAGTATCCGGATGCATTGGTCGTCGCCCACCCGGAGTGTACCCAGGCCGTGCGCCTGCTGGCCGACGAGGTCTGCTCGACGGAAAAGATGATCACCTTCTGCCGGAATGCGCCCGTGAAGGACATCATCGTGGTCACCGAGAGCGGCATGCTCCATCGCCTGCGGAAGGAGTGCCCGGACAAAAATCTCATCGCCGGTCCCACCGACCGCTGCGCCTGCGCGGACTGCCGCTACATGAAGATGAACACCCTGGAAAAGCTCTACTCGTGCCTGGAGACCCTCCAGCCGCGGATCGAGATGCCGGAGGACATCCGCAGCCGCGCCGAGCTGCCCCTGACCCGGATGCTGGAGCAGTCGCGTTAAGGCTTCGGCTTGTTTCCGGAAGCGCCTGAACAAAGCGTCCGGAACCGCAGATTACGCAGAAAGCGCAGATGTTTGAGTTCTGGTGGCCAAGCCAGAGAAAGCATCCTTCCTGCTTTTCCCAATCAGCGAAATCTGCGGTCGTCATCCGCTTTCACCGGCGCGTCGCCTTGCCGTCTACCTGGACGCGAAAAACCGCAGGAGCCCCGGGGGAGGCTGGCCCTGCGGTCGAGGGGAAATCTTTCCGCGGGCTCAGGCGGTGACGCCACGATTCTCGAAACTTTCCATCTGCTTGAGCAGCGGGATGGAGAGCAGCAGCGCCACTCCGGCGAAACCGGCCATGCCGAGGATCATGCGGATGTCGTCGGGGACGCGGACCTGCAGGGACTCGGTCGGCATCACGCAGGCGATCGGGATCATCGTCGCATCGTTCTGTCCGGAAGCCGCCGCCGGAGCCGTCATGCTCTGGTAGGCGTTGACGACGGCCTCCAGCTTGCGCTGGGTGCTGGCCGCGTCGCTGCCGCGGACCGCCAGCTTCACCGAATTCGCGCCTTCCATGTTCTCGGTCTCGACGCTGGACCACAGGACGTAGGCGTCCATGGAGTCGAGTTCGCGGGATCCGGCCTGGTTCGCCAGTGAGCGCGTGGCCAGCTTCACCACCTCATTGGAACTCATGCGCTGGCGCTCCTGTTCCACGGCCGAGCGGTCGAAGCTGCTCGGAAGATGGACGATCGCGGTGCTGCGGTAGGTGTGCGGCGCGACCCAGGCCACGCCGGAGCCCATCAGCCACGAACCGCAGGGGATCCCCGCGGCCAAGGCCAGAATGCCGGCGGCCTTCCAGAGCTTTCCCTGGAAGAAACGACGCGCTCGAAGGAAGGGAATCTGCCTCTTTCGCTCCCCCCGGGCGATGTTGACTAACAGGTTCATCGCCGGTTCAGACCCCCCATTGTGAATAAAGTTCAAAAAAACACCCCGGAAATCCCCTTAATTTTCAGATTAATTGAAAAATAAACCCGAACCGCGACGTGCACAGGTCGATTCCGGTGAGAATTTTGCGACGATGTCGCGGCTTCGAGAGCGCTCTCTCGACAAGCCCGGAAACGGCCCCTAGCTTCCGCGCGACATGAAATTCCACACCATTCCCGGCGTGCTGGCGATCGGCCTTGCCGCAATCCTTCCGGCGGCCGCTGAAAAGCAGGCAGCCGCGGAAAAGAAGCCCGCCGCCGCCCCTGAGGCCGCCCCGGCTGCTCCTGAAGCCCCGAAGGCCCCGGCCGACCCGGCTGCGGTGAAGAAAGACTCTTCCTACGCCCTCGGTCTGCGCACCGGTGCGGAGTTCGGCCAGCGCTACGGCGCCTTTGGCGTGACCCCTGCCGACCTGGACAGCGAAGCCTTCCTGAAGGGATTCCTGAACTCCTTCAACGGCAAGAAGCCGGAAATCGACGAAGCCAAGCTGGCCGCCGCCATGGAAGCCCTGGGCAACATGCTGCAGACCCGCGAAAAGGAACTCGCCACCAAGAACCTGGAAGAAGGCAAAAAATTCCTGGCTGAAAACGCCAAGAAGGAAGGCGTGACCACCACCAAGAGCGGTCTCCAGTACAGCGTGATCGAAAAGGGCGGCGACAAAAAGTACGTCGCGCCGAAGGAAGGCGAAGCCGAGAAGCAGTTCATGGTGAACTACAAGGGCACCCTGATCAACGGCACCGAGTTCGACGCTTCCCCCGATGGCAAGCCGATCCCGATGACGATGCAGGTGATCGAAGGCTTCAAGGAAGCGCTGACCCTGATGCCGGTCGGCGCCAAGTGGAAGCTCTTCATCCCGAGCGAACTGGCCTACGGCGAACAGCGCCGCAGCGCCGACATCGCCCCGAACACCGCGCTGATTTTCGAACTTGAGCTGGTCGAGATCAAGGATGCGCCTCCAGCCCACTCGAACGCGATCCAGTTCCCTGGCGCACCGGGCGGTGAAGACGGCGGCGCTCCTGACCAGGACGGTGACGGCGACGGCAAGTAAGACCGGGGGGTTTCCCTGCTCGTTATCTTTTCAAAGGGCCGGACTCACCTCCGGCCCTTTTTCGTGCCCGGATCCAAGGCGCTCTTTAGGAGGTTGAAGCGCCAAGAGGCCAAGTTTGGAACTCGGGATGGAAGCCGCATGGCGCTGGGCTCGGGCCATGGATCACTGATTAGACGGATTAACTGATGAAAGGCAGGGCTGGGAAACAGGGAATCCCTCTCCTACATTCAAAAATCAGTTAATCGGAAAATCAGTCCAATCAGTGACCAACAGCCCTAGCCTTCCCGCTCAGGCGATCTCCACCCAGTGCTCCAAACTTGGCGGCTTGGCGGCTTGGCGGTGAAAATCTTCTCCCAGCCAGACTCTCAGTGGCCCTGGAGCTGATTGGCGCTCTTGTTCTGGTACTGCTCGTCGCGCAGGCGGCTGAGGTACTGCAGGTACTTGCGCTGGGCGTCCAGGTTCGGGTCTTCCGCCGGGGCGGTGGCGCCGTATTTCTTCCACGGCCCGTAGGGAACCTGGGCGTCCTCGACGAAGCGCCAGTGGCACTTCTGCCCGGACTGGAGGCCCAGGTAGTCGCGGACGGAGGGGGAAATATCGATGGCCGCGCCCTGGTTGTTGGTGTTCTTCGGCGCCTTGCCCTGGAAGACGTACTCCCAGTCGTCGGTGTTCCAGGGGCCGCAGTCCTCCCACTGGGCGTAGCAGCTCTTGCCACCGTAGTAGATCTGCAGCCAGCGGCTCTTGCACACCGTCTTGCCGGGATCCGGGTTCATGCGGGCGAACCACGGGATGACCTTTGCCGCCTCCGACTTGGTGCGGGAGGAGCTCTCCACGTCATTGTAGGGCAGGGCGATGTAAAAAGGATTCAGCCGCGGCGTGAAGCCCTTGGGCCGGAACTCGCCGTTCTGGAGATCCGCCAGGCGCGCGCCGGGATCGGGATTGTCGTAGCCGCCGAAGTTGCTGGCCCAGGCCTGGTCCCAGGA
>JAQGPE010000300.1 GCA_028293225.1 Akkermansiaceae bacterium
CATCGACCGCGAGCACATCGACCGGCACTCCTACGTCATCGTCATTGGCGGCGGCGCTTTTCTCGATGCCGTGGGCTACGCGGTGGCCACCGCCCATCGCGGCGTGCGCCTGGTGCGCTTCCCGACCACCACCCTGTCCCAGGACGACAGCGGCGTCGGCGTGAAATGCGCCGTCAACCGCTTCGGCAAGAAGAACTGGACCGGCTCTTTCGCGGTCCCGTTTGCGGTGATCAACGATTTCAGTTTCCTGCACAGCCAGGATGAAGAAACCCGCCGCGCCGGTCTGATCGAGGCCGTAAAGGTCGCGCTGGTGAAGGACGGCAGCTTTTTCGCCTGGATTTATGCCAACCTGGAGCGCCTGGCCGCTCTGGATCCCGCGGCACTGGAGGAGTGCGTCGAGCGCTCAGCGCTGCTACACGCATCGCACATCGCCACCAGTGGCGACCCCTTCGAGACCGGAAGCAGCCGTCCGCTGGATTTCGGCCACTGGGCCGCGCACAAGCTGGAACAGCTCAGCGGCTTCACCGTGAGCCACGCCCACGCGGTGGCGATCGGGCTGGCGCTGGACACCCTCTACTCGGGCAGTTTCGGACTGCTCAGCAATGCTGAGTCCGAGATCATCCTGCGGGTCATCTCCGGGCTGAAGCTGCCGCTGTGGCACGAGGCGCTCGATTTGCGCGATGCCGCCGGCCGCCGCCTGGTGCACGCGGGCCTCGAAGAATTCCGCGAGCATCTCGGCGGTGAATTGACAGTGCTTCTGCTCAAGAAGCATGGTGTGGGCACCGATGTTCATTTCCTGGACGAGCCGCTGGTCGATGCCTGCCTGGACGATCTCAGGGCCAGGCAGCACGAGA
The DNA here is from genome assembly GCA_028293225.1 of Akkermansiaceae bacterium. Lineage (GTDB taxonomy): Bacteria > Verrucomicrobiota > Verrucomicrobiia > Verrucomicrobiales > Akkermansiaceae > Haloferula. Next base: position 855 of record JAQGPE010000300.1, read on the forward strand.
TCGACGAGGAGTCGACGCATTTGGCCGCGATCTGATTTCGAGGCCGGATCAGGCGGTGGCCCGCTTCTCTTCCTTCGCGGCTTTGCGGGCTTCGGCAACGAAGTGATTGCAGGCTTCGCGGCAGAGCAGGGGAATCGCGGTCGAACGCGGCACATCGTCGCCCACCACCCCATCGTAGCGGGTCGCCGGACTGTCTTCCAGGGGCGTGGATTCATCCAACTGCCACAGGATCTTTTTCACGCAGCAGTTGCCGGGACCGCAGACTTCGCGAACCAGCTTCTGGGCGCCCGCGTCGCTCAGATCGCGGGCGAAACGGTACATGCCGGTCTGGCGGTTCAACTTCGCCCGCAGGTGCTGGATTTCCAGCCGTCCTTCCTTCTCCGCCAGCCATAGACTCACCGCGGCAGGATAGAATCCGTCCAGGGCGTTGAGGAGTTCCTCCGGCGAGCGCAACCGCATCAGCCAGCCGCGCTTCAGGGAGAGCTCGCCCTTGGTGAAACGATAGTGCCCGTCCTCCGCCCAGGTCGAAAGATCCCGCGCCGCCGCCGGGCCATCGTGGCATTCCAGGGAGCCGGTGTTTTCCGCGTCGGCGGCATCCTCGACATGACAAAGCCGGTGGCGCCATTCCCCGGCGGCAGGCAGAAAGGCGATCTGGCCGATCCGAGTGATGCCGGCGTCGGCGGCGGTGGAGAGACGTGTGGCGATGCTCATGACCGGGAGGAATCGAAGTCGGCCACCTGATCGAGAATCACATCGGCGATGTTCCGCCCGGTCCCGATCGCGGAGGAGTAGTAGAGGGTCTTGCCACGGAGGTGGTGGGGGTTGTGCCGGAAGATCTCCCGCTGGCTGGCCGCCTCGCCCACCTCGCTCTCGATCCCCAACAGCACCGGGATGTCCTGGTAGCTGTGCAGGCCGTCGGCGATGAAAAACGGCACCACGACCACGTTTGGCGTCGGCGCCATCTGATCCCATCCGGCCAGGAACGGCTGCTCCTCCATGTAGCAGTCGAGCACCGCGGCATAGCCCGCGCCGGACTGTTTGATGAGTTCGACCTGATCCTTGATCGCCTTGGTCGAGTTCTGGTTCAGCCCGGTGCCGTGGCCGACGACGATCAGCGTCGTCGCGGCAGGGTCGACGCCGGGCGCGACCTCCTGCGCCCGCTGCAGCAGCAGGCCGGTCATCGAGGGATGCACGCCCACCGGCAGGGTGTAGTGCCAGAGCTTGCCCCCGCGCTCCGTGGACGGGCCGTTGAGTTCCAGTTCGCGCGGGATCACTTCCTGGGTGAAGTAACCCTCACTGATGAAATCCGGGACCACATAGACCTCCTCCGCTTCGATCATGTAGGCGGCTTCGCGCATTGATGGCTCCTCCTTCCAGAAGCAGCAGTGCACCTCGGCGAAGAGACCACGTTTCCTCAGTTCGTCCGCGTGCTCGAAATAGGGGGTGGAGGAATCGGGATTCTCGGTGGAGCCATGGCCGACAATCAACAGCGCGGCGTGCGGCTTTGGCGTGAAAGGCATGGCGCAAATTGGCGAGGGGAAGCCTGCCATGCAAAGGCTTTCCTCGCCCCGTTGTCCGGGCACCAAGAAGTCCGGCAACTCGCGCTGCCGGACTTCTCCGATGGACTCACGACAGAAATGAATCAGGGAGCGGCGGCTACTTCCTCCACCCGGTAGAAATCCTTGGTGGTTTTGGTGAAGTTCACCGTGGTCGAGGTGCTGGCGCCTGCCGACGGAACCGTGCTGCCGACCGGCGTCCAGGTTACCAGGTCGGAGGACTCGGTGATCCGGTAGGTTTTGCCGGCGCTTGAGGTCCAGGTGACCGCCAGGCTGCTGCTGGGCGAGCCGAAGGTGAAGACCGAGCTGGTGATCGCCAGCGGACTCGTGACGACGGCCGTGGTCGGAGTCAGCACCCAGTCGAGGATGTCCTGGTACTCGTTCAAACCACCTGTGCGGGCGGAGAAACCGACATAACCCTTGCCGGTGGTCGCATCCACCGCACCCACCGCCGGGTCGGCAAGATTCACTGCGAACTTGTCGACAACCAGATGATCATCCAGGTAGACGCTCAGGAAGCCTGGGATGTAAACGATTCGAACCTTGTAAGGAGCGACGCCGGCTCCGGTGACGAGGAAGTTACCGTTCAAGCCCTTTGCAAGGCTCAAGGGATTGGTGCCGGCGGTGCTCAGATTGAAGGTCTGCTTCCAGGAGCTGCCGACGAACAGTTCCAGGTTGGCCTGGGTTTCATTCCGGTCGGCCGCATGGTCGTTGAAAGAGTCCAGGGTGATGGTCACCGCATTGCTGGCGAACTGAATCTCAGTCGACGGCATGGCGAGGTATCGGTCCGGGCTGTTCTGAATGGTGAAGGCGATTCCGTCCGCACCGTTGGTGAACTGAGTGTTGACCAGCTGGGCGTCAAAGGTGGTTTCGAAGCCGTCCGAGAGCTTCACCGGAAGCAGCGACCATGCGGATCCGGTCTGGCCACCAGCCTGTGGCGTCAGTCGCAGGCGCTTCTTGTTCGGATTCGAGGGGAAGGTGACGAAGTCGTTGAGGATCACCGCGGAGCCCAAGGTTGCGATCTCAGGCGCCGTTTCGAAATCCGGATAGTTGATGATGCCGGTTGGATTGACGGGAACCGAAACGGTGAGCGTGTTGGTGGTGCTGAGGCCTGAAGCGCCGGTCGCTTTGACCGTATAGGTGGTCGTGGCGGTCGGGTTCAGTGTCACCGTGCCGGAGAGACCCGCCGACGTGAAGCCGGTGGTCGTCACCGAGGTCGCGCCGGAGGTGGAGTAGGTAAGGGTCACCGGATCGCCCGGCAGAACCACCGGAGTGGTCGAGGTGAAGGTCACCGACGGCGCGACGTTCGAACCGGGGAGGGGAATCGAGGGCGAGGCGGTGTTCCTTGTCAGGGTCGTCGGATACGTGATCGTGGTCATGTTCTCGATCTGCGTATAGGTCGTGCCGTCCGTGCTGCCTTCGATGATCCACTTCACCGGGTCGCGGTCAGAGGAGTCGTTGGCGGTCGAGAAGGCGTAGCTGTCGAACGGCTGGACGCTGCCGAAGTCGAAGATGACCGGCTTGTAAGTAGCGCTGAACCACTTGGTAACTGTGCCGTTTTCCGTGTCGATCAGGTTGGCGATCCCTTCATTCGGCTGGACCGGGGCGGTGGTGGTCACCGTGGCGACAGGAACTTTCGTCCCGGCGTTCGTGAACTCGAAGTTCGACATCTGGATCGACAAGCCGCCGCCGCGGAGCGCCATCGGGCTGTAGCGGACGTAGCGATAGTTCAGCGTCGCGCCGGAAACGCTGCGGATGAAATAGGTTGCCGTGGCGGTGCCGCCTGCGGAAGTGGCCGTCAGGGTATAGGTGGTGTCGGCATTGGGCGGCGGGATCACCGCCACCTGACCGCCGTCATTGGGGGTGGGGACCGGGAGGGCTGCGCCACCTGCGCTCGAAGTGATCGCAGCACTGGCAGCCAGAGCCGTCTGGCCGAAGAGGTTCACCGAGGAGCCGTTCTTGACGATGAAGCCGCTGGTGAGATCGAACTGATCGAACTCGAGGATGGAAGGCTTGGGTGCGACCGGCAGCACGAAGTTCGTGGGGCTCGCCGCCGCATTGCGCGCCGCGTTGGTAGCGAAATCCGTCACGACGTCCAGCGTGGTCCAGCCGGCGTTGAGATCATTGGTTCCCTCGATGGTCCAGCTGACCGGGTCGCGGGTCGGAGTATCGTTCGCGGTAAAGAAGTTGTATCCGTCGATCGCCGTGGCGGTTCCGAAATCGAAAACCAGTTCGCTGGCCAGATAGGAGACGTCGAGCCACTTGTTCGCCGGGGTGGTCGTAATGCCGTCAAAAGCCTTGTCAGGGGTTTCGGAGGTGGCGGTGGGGACCGTCGTGTTATTCGCGTCCGTGACGACGACGCCAGCGGTCGGGATGGGGGTGGTCCCGTTGAAAAACTGGAATTCGGCAAGCTGAACGAGCGTCGTACCTGTGGGGCGCAGTTTCGTCGGATGAAACCGGAAATACCGATAGGTGAAGACCGTTGCCGGGGAGATTCCAGTTCCAAGGAGGAGGAGCAACAGGGACCTAAGAACGGAGCTTCGAAGCACTCCAGTCGTTGGGATTAATTTCATTGGTGTTTTGGTTTTTCGGTCCAAAGCACACTTTTCCCGGGTAGGGGTTTTTTTATTTTCGACGTTGATATTCAGCGCAGAAATTCCGGGAAAAGGCGCTTCAAACGCCGATGGAATAGCAGCGCCCGTGCAAAGTGTCACCGTCAAAGCGGGAAAAGTGATTTTCGCGCGACTTTATGCATGGTCGTTGGTTGCGGATCGTCATTTGATCGCCAAAACACTTGGTTTTTGACGATCCCCCCGCATCAAGGGCACGTGCTTCGCGAATTGAGCTTTTGGGAAGATCCGGAGATCCGGGATGGCTTCACGAACATGGCCGTTGACGACTGGTTGGCGGAATATTTCGAGACGCCCATTCTCCGCAGCTACCGCTGGGCGCCGGGGTGGGGGAGCTTCGGCTACTTCATTCCGCGGGCCGGGCTGCCGCCGGGTCCGCGGCATTGGGTCCGGCGCTGGACGGGCGGGGGCATCGTGGACCACCGGCACGACCGCACCTACACGCTGTTCGTGCCGCGTGGTCTGGAACTCGCCGAGGCGCGCGGCGCGGAAAGCTACCGGACCATCCACGTCGCCGTCGCCGCCGTCCTCAGCGAGGCAGGGCAGGCCGCCTCCCTCAGTGGCGGGACGGCCTCCGCGCCGGGCGGAGAGTGCTTCATCCGGCCGGTCGAGCACGACGTGCTGGATGGGAAGGGACGCAAGATCGCCGGGGCGGGGCAGCGCCGGTCGGCCAGGGGGCTCCTGCACCAGGGTTCCGTGCTGGCGGACGGAAGCTTCGATGCGGCCCGCTTGGCCGGGCTGCTGGCCGCAAAAGTGCGGATCATGGATCTCGATCCCCCCTCTGGATGGATTGAAAAGCGGGCAGCGGAAAAATACCGCAGTCGTAACTGGTTGGAGCGGCGATGAAATCGTTCTTTTCTTACATTTTAGACCGCTTTGGTCTTGCTACTTTTCACTGGCTCACAGAGAGTCCGCCCCGTCGCGGGGCGTAGCTCAGCCTGGTAGAGCGCCTGCTTTGGGAGCAGGAAGTCGTCAGTTCGAATCTGGCCGCCCCGACCACTCTTTCTCAAAAGGTTGCAGCAAAATTTGCTGCAACCTTTTTGGGTTTTCAGCCCCTGGCTTGGACCGGTTGGAAGCAGAATTCCCGCATGGGTCAGCCGCACAGGATCGAGGCTAACAGGTTCTGTTGGAGATGCTTGAATTTGAGAGCGGATCGGAGGACCCCGGGTTTGCGAAACCGCTTGATCGCGCCCGGATTGTCCGCCCGAGCCTGAAATATTTATCTCATGGTCACATGGGTGAGGTTGAAATATATATCATATTAACGACAGCTGCGTGGCGTGTAAGCACACCTAAAAATCGGCCATATTATCTCAAAATCGGACATTCGGGCAATGAGGCTTGTGGAATTTCGACAGGCCGTGGAATTTCTGTAGAACGCTAAATCACTGATTGTTTCGTGAATAAGGGGAGCTCCTCTTTCGCCGGTTTCAGGTCGAATGAGAATCTAACCGAGATCATGGAGAATCGAAGTGAAGCTGCCGAATTTTCATTGTCCGGATCTATTGTTCTATCTCTGAACGATGGCGATTTTCACCTATGATCGATCTCAAAACCTCCATCTTCATGGCGCGCCTTCGCGTGGCGGCCATACCCTTTTCTTCATTGGCGGTGCTTGGGCTGCCCGCATCGGCCGATCCGGTCGCGGAGCGGCTCGATGCTATTATGGCGGAGCCCAAACCCCATGACCGGTTGAGCCAGCTTGCCGAATGGGGCGAGAAACTTCCGGTCGATGAGATTCCGCGAGCGCTCGCTTCCGCCGATCACTTCAAGCAGTGGCGGGAAGGAGCGGTTTTACGAACGGCGGCCTTGAAAGCGTGGTCGAAACAGGCTCCGGCGGAATCGTTCGCCTACATCGCAAAGCTTCCCGAGAGCCGGCTGAAGAATGATTCGTTGCGTGTCGCGGCGGTCCAGTTTGCGCTGCGGAATCCGGAGCAGGCGGCGAAGTCGGCTGCCGGTCTGCCGCTCTCCGCGAGCGGGCAGGAAGCGATCGGTGCGATCGCGGAGACCTGGGCAGGGAGCGACGTGGCAGGTGCGCTGGCCTGGGTGGACAGCCTTCCCGAGGGGCCCGCCGGGCAGTCGGCGCTCAACAGCATTCTCTACATCTGGGTACACAAGGATCCGGCCGCCTGCTGGAAACGCGTGCAGACCATTCCTCCGGGCGACAACCGCAGTGCTCTCGTCACCAATATCGCCGGAGATTGGGCCGCGTCCGATCCCGCGGCCGCGATCCAATGGGCGGACGGCCTGGATGACCGGATCGAAAGGGCTCTGGCCCTGCAAAACGCGGCCGAATCGTGGGCCAACCACGACCCGGCGGCCGCCGCTGAATTCGTTCTCAAAATGCCTGCCGGTGACATGCGTCTGCAGGCGGCCGCCGAAGTCACCGCGATCTGGGGCACACAAGATCCGGAGCAGGCGGCAAACTGGATCCGGGAGAAGCTGGAACCCGCCGTGCAGCAGCAAGCCGTGGCACGACTGATGCAGTTCTGGGGCGGCGTCGATCCCCAGGCCTCCGGCCAATGGGTCGGGGCACTGCAACCCGGCCCTCTGCGTGAAGCGGCGATCTCTTCCTATGCGGATACGGCCAGCTTCTGGGCGCCCGGCCAAGCGGCCAACCTGGCGCTGACCCTGGCCGATCCATCCGCCCGGCAGCAGAAGCTCGATCTCTGCCTGAAGCGCTGGTTCGAGACCGACCATCTGGCGATGAAAAGCTGGTTGGAAAACGCTCCGCTCTCTCCGGAGGCGAAGAGCCGTTGGCAGGTCCAGTTGGCTCTCACCCCCAAGTAGAACCCTTCTCCGATCCTGGATTCCCATTGAGTCCAGATCACGAAACCACAACAAACCCATGCAAAACACACCCGCAAAAACCGAACGCCGCGGCCTCGCCCGGCGACTTCTTTACGCCGCATCGATCGCAGCCCTGGCGCTGATCCCCACCTCGGCGTCCGGACAGAACTGGCAGTTGGTCTGGCAGGACGAATTCAATGGCAGCATCGGCCCGGACTGGTCCTTCGAGACCGGCACCGGCAGTAGCGGCTGGGGCAACAACGAACTCCAATACTACCTGCCGCAGAACGCCACCATCGAGAACAACGCTCTGGTGATCACGGCGAAGAACGAGTCGGTCGGAGGCGCCAGCTACACTTCGGCACGGATGAAGACCCAGGGTCACAAGTCCTGGAAATACGGGAGGATCGTCGCGAGCATCCGGATGCCCTCCTTCACAGGACAATGGCCGGCGTTCTGGATGCTAGGCGACAACATCGGTTCGGTCGGCTGGCCGGCCTGCGGCGAACTGGACATTACGGAGCAGATCAACACCGACTCCACGGTTCACGGATCGACCCACTGGTATTCCGGCGGGCAGGCGGACTGGACCTCTTCGGTCACCACATCGGTCACCGGCTGGCACGAGTACTCGATTACCTGGGATCCCCAGTACATCAAGTGGTTCATCGACGGGAACCAGTATTCGCAGTTCTACATCGGTGGTAACGCCGGTGGGACGAACGTGTTCAATAACAACAACTTCTTCATCCTCCTGAATCTGGCGGTCGGCGGAAATTGGCCGGGTTTCTCGGTCAACAACGGTGCCCTCCCGGCGAAGATGTATGTGGACTGGATCCGGGTCTACCAGGACGCGGGTGGCGGCATCAACTCAGGCGGCACTTACAGCATGATGGCGCGGCACAGCGGTCTCTATCTGGATGCCTTCTATGCCCTGACGGCCAACGGCACCCTGCTTGCGCAAGGGGGCTGGAACGGCGGCAACAACCAGAAATGGGTCACAAACAACGTGGGCGGCAGCCAGTACACCCTAATCGGGGTTCAGAGCGGCAGAGCCGTCGACGTGCCTTCCGCCACTTCGGCCGATGTCCAGTTGCAGCTCTACGATTCCAATGGCACCGGCGCGCAGAAGTGGACGGTCACGCCGACCGACAGCGGCTACTACCGCCTGTTGAACGTGGGCAGTGGCAAGGCCATGGATGTCTACGGGCTTTCCACGGCCCAGGGCGGTCCGGTCTATCAGTCCGCCTGGAACGGCGGCGGCAACCAGCAGTGGTACTTCCAGCCACGATAGTTTCCGTAGATTGAATCAACTGCCGTTCCCGGATCGTTCATCGAGCCGGGGACGGCGGTTTTTTGTGATCAGGAAGCCGCGGCCGCTCCCAATGCCCGGATCAGATGCTGCATTTCATCCGCCGCTTCGTGAGGGTCCATCAGAGTGTGCGAGAGCTGCGCCGAGACCATTTCCCGGTAGCGTTTGCGCAGCCGGTGAATCGCCACTTTCACCGCGCCTTCGCTGATTTCCAGAGTGGTGGCGATCTCCGCCTGTGAGGCGTCGATATTTCCAGTCAGCCACGGCTTGAGAGCGTCGAAGAGATCGCCCCGGCCGTCTTCCTCGCATTCGTCTTCCAGGTCATCGAGCGCCCGGTTTACGAGGGCGATCGCCCACTCGCGGTCGAAGATCGCATCCGAGGGGAATGTCACCTCGTCCGCCATCGACAGGTCCTCCAGGGGGATCAGATCCTCGCCGGCACCACGCCGCTGGGCCTGGCGTTTTTCCCAGTCGTCGTGCAGGAAATGCTTCACCGCTCCCAGCAGGTAGGAGCGGAATTTGCCGCGGGCGGGATCGACTCCTCCCAGCGAAGGACGGCTCAAAAGCCGCGCGAAGAAGTCATGCGTCAGATCGCGCGCGGTCTCCGGATTGCCGGAACTCTGCAGGATAAAGGCGTGGACCGGCTCATAGTAGTCCGCACAGAGATCGCTGAGAGCTTTGACACCCTCCGGGTCGCTGGCACGGGCGGCCATCACCCGGGTCCAGCGGGTGGGGGCGAAGCGGCCGGAGGGTTCGGTGCTCATCAGATTTTTTCGATAAAGAACACGAGCAGCAGGATGCCGGAGAGGCCGGTGGTGCCGAGCACGAAGGTCCGGTTCAGCCGGGCGGCCACCGGGGTCTCACGACGGGCCCAGCGCATCACCGTGGCGGTCAGCCAGACCGTGGCCATCATCCAGCCCAGCACGATGAACAACCGGGTCACGTTTTGGATGAGTTCCTCATTCTTCCACTTCATGTGGTCGATGAAGCCCCAGACGGTGCTCTCGAGGAACAGGCCCAGTCCGATCACCGGCACCAGCAGCGCGGAGGTCACCGCGCGGCCTTTGCCGGCCAGAAGTTCATGGCGGTGGATCAGGACCAGCGCGACCCAGCCACAGGCGCAGCCGCCGAAGAAACCCAGCACCGCGATGGCGACGAAGACCCACCAGAATACCGATGGCCGGGCCAGTTCGGCTCTTTGTTCCTGGAAACGATGAAATTCATCATCCGCCTTGTCCTTGGCCACACGGACCTGTCGCTCCTCCTCGCCACGCTGCGGGACCAAACCGGCCTGGATCCGCGCCTGGACGAACTCGAAATCCTTGTTCGCCTCCACTTGGCGGACCGACGCGGCGTTCTGGAGGGTGTTAAGGTGGTCGCCGTCATACATGTTCTTCTTCGACAGTCCGATCAGAACGCAGAAGGCGACGATGGCGG
>JAQGPE010000543.1 GCA_028293225.1 Akkermansiaceae bacterium
CCCGATCCAGCTCTTCACGGCGGCAAAGCCGCGCGAGAACGCATGCTCACGGATACCGGCGAGTTTGAGATGCCCGGCCATGTCTTCCTCCCTGCCCCGGTAGCGCGGCAGGAAAAGCAGCAGCTTGATCTCCTGCGCTTCCCCTCCATGGCGATGAACCAGCGCGGGTGAGAGCAGGCCCTTCGCGAGCAGCCGCGTCCCCTCCGGTAGCGGAACCGTGCGCTGGTCCAGCACGCACCAGCGGCGGTAGCGGAAGACCGCCGAACCGTCCTCCATGAGCAGCATCCTTCCGCCCGTGCGCGGCGGCAGATTGCCGATGCGCCCGAGCGTAAAGGCGTGCGGACGGTCCGGCGTGGCCCGTCTGCGGCCGCGCCACGGCAGCAGGATATCCCCTGCGAAGCGCGCGCCGAAGATCGCCAGCCGCAGCGCTGCGGGAGCCAGCCAGGCCGCCACCGCGATGATCCCCAGGCAGAGCGCAGCCGCCAGCCATGGCGAAATCACATACACCAGGCCGATCGAGGCCAACAACGCGGTCCGCATCAGCTTGAGCGCCGTATCCACCATGGAGAACGGCGAGAGGATGATCAGCACGTTGATGGCGTGGCTGCAGATCCAGACCAGCAGGAAGGCAACCACGGAAAGCGGCACGAAAAACCACAGCGCATTGATCCCAGCCACGCTCACAGCCAGGATGGAGGCCGTCGGGACTGCCACACTGGCGGGATGCTCCGCCTTGAAATGTTCCGCCATCTGGGCAGCCACCAGCGGCACGAAGCCCGCGCTCGCCACCGCCGCACTGAGCTTGTTCTCGAAGAGCTCGATCATGTCGAAAGGCTTCTTCAGCACGCCCGGCAGAGTCGCGCCCAGCGAGTCCTTCAGGAAGCACAGCGCCAGCAGCACGAACCCCGTGCTCCAAGCCCAGGGCTGGCCAAACCATGGCAGGGCGTCACGGCCCGCTGCGTCAGCCTTCCAATAACGCCAGGCCCCCACCGCGCTCACTCCCAGCAGCGGCGAGATTGCCACCCCGGTGATCTCAGTGATTCCCTGGCTGAGCTCAACGCCCGGGAGATGCAGCTCCGGCTTCACGGGAGCTGCGGAAGCCGGCCGCTCAACCTGAATCTCATCCGCATGCAGCGGTGTAAAGACAAGCAAGAGTAGCACAAGAACCGCGTGGATCGACCATCGGGCGGATTTCATAGGGCCGCTCCTATCAGCCATGGCTTACCCTGACAAGAACGCCATGGACGGGAGCGAAGGCGATCAACGGCGGTGCCCGGCCCCCGGTCGTTGGTCCGGATTTTCCGTTTTCCGCGCAATCGCAAGCCAGCGCCAACAGTTGGCAAGGCCCCGCGAGCAAAGCGGGTCCCCCCCCGCCATGGTCACGGCATGGTGGCCATTCACGATCGCCCGGCAGCGCCCCAGGAGCGCAGTGCCTATCTTCTGCTGGGAACGCCCTCCTTTCTGCTCAACCAGCTCCCGGCCCTGGGACGCTGCACGATGATCCTCCGCGAGCAGGGCCTGAGCCTCGCCAAGGAGACCACTTTCGGACTCTTCACCACCAGCGCCGCCTCCGGCCGCTGGGATCTCCTGCAGGATCGCCTGAGCCATCTGGAGTCCAGCCTGACCGCGCCGCAGCACTTCCACCTGCTGGCGGATCCGGAGGACTGCTGCCCGCTCCTCACCGCCGGCATCCCCGGCGAGCCGATCGATCTGACCATCCGGCTGGAGAATCACTGCTGGGATTCCCATGAAATCCGGACCCTGCTCCGCGACCACGCCGTGCCGGTCGACATCGGCGAGAGCTGGGCCCGCAGCGCCGGGGCCTGGCTGGACGACTGGCTCCAGCCGCCGCCTCCGGCCGACGCCGCGGCGCTGTGTCGCGAAGTCCGCCGCTGCCTGACGAAATGCAGCCTGCTCGAGGTCGCGGTGAGCGCCGGAGCCCACCACGCCAACACCCGTTTCAAGCCCGCCTTTCACGACACCGAGGGCACCGTCTTCCGCATCGCCGACGCCGGCCGCAACAACGTGGTCTACGCCGATGTCGCGGACGCCGCCTTTCGCATGGAGATGCTTTCCCCGTCCCACCTTCTGATCCGCCGCGGCCCAAGGCGGAATGCCGGATCGCTCGCCAGCACCCGCGCCGCCGCCTGACCCATGAATCCGCCCGACCCCCGCTCCTCCGGACTGCCCGCCGCCACCCGCGCCCTGCGCTTTTCGTGCCAGCCCGAGACCATCCTGCAGGAAATCTCCACCGGCAGTTCCACCTATGTGCACGCTCGCAATCTGGCCTGTGAACTGGCGGCGATCGCTCCGCTGCATTCGCCGGTCATCGATGAACAGGAGCGGCTGGCGTTCTTTCCCGAAAGCGGCCTGTCCTTCGCGCTGGGCGAGGTGACCGGCCTGCACGCGGTGATGATCCCGCGCCCTTCCGCGCCGGCCTATTCGCTGGAGATCGGCCTGCCCGGCGTCTCCCGCGCGCTCAGCCTGGTCGCCATCCCGGAGTGCAGTGACATGCTGGCCTTCGAAAACGCCCTGCTGCGCCAGAATGCCCTCCCGATCACGGAAAAGGAACTCAGCGCCTGGCAGGCCGTCACGACCGCCTCGCTGGAGATGTGCCCCTGCTGCACCGCCTCCGCCGAGGCGCGTCAGAAAGAACCGGAAAAGCACCCGCTGGCCCGGGTCCTGCGCCACGCGACCCGCGAGCGGCACTCCCTGCTGTGCCGGCTGATCTCGCCGCACCTGGCCTTTTCCAGCTGGATTACCCCCGAGCAGTTCCGGGCCGGCAACGGCCGCCTGAGCGCGGTCGACACCGGCCGCCGCGGCCTGCTGGAAATCCACATCGGCTATGTCCACTCGCTGTGGACACTGCGCCAGAAGATCGACGGCGAGGACTACGTGGTGCTGCGGGTTTTCGACCCTCTGGGCCGTCTGCATCTGGAAATCGCCTCGCCCGAGCTGCGGCTCGAAGCGGTCTGGCGGGAGCTGTGCCGGGAACGCGAATTCTGACCCGGCCACCGCCAACCCTTGCCGGTCGCGGAATCGCCCGCTACAAGGCCCGCCGTGCCCAACATTCATCCGACCGCCCTCATCTCCCCGGAAGCCGAGCTTGCCGAAGACGTGACCGTCGGACCTTTCGCCGTCATCGACGGCCCCGTCAAACTCGCCGCGGGCGTCTCGATCGGCGGCCATGCCCACCTCACGGGAAAGACGGAAATCGGTGAAAGCAGCAGGATCGGCTGGGGCTGCATCGTCGGCGCCGACCCGCAGGACCTGCACTTCAACCCGGCAACCGACTCGGGCGTCGTCATCGGCGCCCGCAATGTGCTGCGCGAGTATGTCACGATCCACCGCGGCACCAGGGACGGCGGCGTGACCCGGATGGGCGATGACAATTTCCTGATGACCGGCGTCCACCTCGCCCACGACGTCTCTCTCGGCGATGGCAATATCTTCGCCAACAACGTCCTCCTCGCCGGCCATGTCCAGGTGGGTAACAAAACCTTCCTCGGCGGTGGCGCCGCCTTCCACCAGTTCATCAAAATCGGCGACCTCGCGATGTCGCAGGGTCTGACGATCGTCAGCCAGGACGTGCCGCCCTACTGCGTCGTCAACGGGGTCAACCAGCTTGTCGGCCTCAACGTCGTCGGCCTGCGCCGCGCCGGCCTCGATCTGGCCACCCGCAACGATCTCAAAAAGGCCTACAAGTTCTTCTTCCTGTCCGGCAAACTCCGCCAGGCCGCCCTGGAAGAGGCGGAAGGCGGGACCTGGACCCCGGAAGCCCGCAAGTTCATCGACGCGCTGGCGAATCCATCCCGGAAAGGCGTCGCCGCTCCCTGATCCCGCGCGGACTTTTCCTTTGCACCGAGGCTCACTCGCGAGTCCCCTTTCCGTCAGACGATGTCTTCTCTCCACCTTCCCGAGACCTGCGGCGTGATGCTCCTCCCGGACTGCACGCTTTTCCCCCACGGTGGCCTGCCTCTGCACATCTTCGAGCCGCGCTACCGGATGATGCTCGCCGATGCGATCCAGAGCTCGTGCTTCTTCGCCGTCGGCCGCCTGCTGGGCAAGGAAACCGAGGAACTCTCGCACTGCGCCGCGCCGATCGGGACGATCGGCCTGGTCCGCGCTTCACGGGAACTGGACGACGGCACTTCCAATCTCCTGCTGCACGGCGTGATCCGCGTCCGCTTCATCGAGTGGCTCGACGGCCCCTATCCCCAGGCCCGCATCGAGCCGATCCCGTCGATCTTCGAGCCGGAGTCGCAAACCACCGCCGCCCTGGAAGCCCTCCGCGAAGCCGCCGAGTCCATCTCGACCGAGCTGCCCGACGAAATCCGCACCACTCTCCGGAACATGTCCGAGCAGATCGACGACCCCTGCATCCTGGCCGATGTCATGGCCCAGCAGTTCCTCCACGATCCCGACGAGCGCCAGGATCTCCTGGAACTGGAGTCGGTGCCCGCGCGGATCGCCTGGATCTGCAAAAAGTTCTCCGGCACCTGAACCATGGCCGCCGCCAGGATCCCCCAGGTCGACACGCCGCGCGGTATCGCCAGCGCGACGCTGGCCTTTTTCCTGTGGGGCATCCTGCCGCTGTTCTGGAAGCAGTTGGCCTTCCTGCCGCCGGTCTCGATCATCGCCCACCGCACCTTCTGGTCGCTGGTGCTGCTGTTGCTGCCGCTCATGGCCTACCGCCGCCAGCTCGGCGTGGTCTTCCGGACGCTGTCCACTCCGGCCGGAGTCGGCTGGTACCTGCTCTCCGGCTGCTTCCTGGCCTCGAACTGGCTGCTCTATGTCTGGGCGACCCTGAACGGCCACATCCTGGAAGGCGCCCTCGGCTACTACCTCAACCCTTTCTTCAACATGCTCTTCGGGGCCTGGTTCTTCGGCGAACGCCAGAGCCCGCTGCAACTCTGCGCCGTGGCCATCGCAGCGGCCGGCGTCGGGATCCAGATCTATGCCTCGCACGGCGTTCCATGGATCTCCCTGGTGCTGGCCATTACCTTCGCCCTCTACGCGGTGATCCGGAAAAAAGCCCCGCTGGGGGCGCTGGACGGCCTGACCTGCGAGACCCTGCTGCTGGCGCCAATCGGTCTGATCTGGCTGTTCACTCATCACGCCAGCGTCCCGGAAGCCTTCGGCGGCAGCCTGCCACATGCCGGGCTGCTGATCTTCACCGGCATCGCCACCGCCACCCCGCTGCTGTGCTTCGGCTACGCCACCCGGACCATCCGCCTGACCACCCTCGGCATCCTCCAGTTTCTCGGCCCGACCCTGCAGTTCCTGATCGGCTGGGCAATCTACGGTGAACCGCTGACCTCGGTGCGGCTGTGGTCCTTCACTCTCATCTGGCTGGCGGTCGCGGTCTACGCCGCCGATGCGATCCGCCGCCGCCCGGAGCTCCCCGCCCCGGCAGCCGATTGAGCCATTCTTGAAAGACTAACTGATTCCTATAACGAAAAGACCAGCTTCGGGTGGTGAGTTGCTGAACCAACCGACGGGACGAACAGGTGAATTTCTCCTCACTTTCATCCACTGTCTCCAATCAGTTAATCAGAAAATCAGTCCAATCAGTGACCCATAGCCCGAACTCTCGTTCAGCTAGTCCTGCCCCAGATTCCAAAACTTTGCGCTCTTCGCGTTCTTTGCGTTTCAACTTCCCGGATCAACCACTCTTCCGGACGGCCTCCAAGGCTTCAATCCAGCACCTTCATCACTTCCTTCACCGCGTTGGCGGCGATGTGGAACTGCTCGGCTTCCCGCGCATTGAGGTTCGGTTGCAGGATTCGCTCGACCCCGCGCTTGCCG
>JAQGPE010000353.1 GCA_028293225.1 Akkermansiaceae bacterium
GACAGGGCCGCCTCGCCTGTCAGGAGGGTACGCTCGCGCGCGGCTCCTTGGGAAGGCAGACGGCGCTGGCGAAAGGAGCGCAGCAGGGTGGTGAGGGTGGCGTAGCGGACCGTCGTTTCAGCCGCGGGAGGGGACCAGGCGTAGTTGGGCTTTTTCCAGCGGCGGGCGTCGAGGGGCAGGAGCCAGCGGTCGCCGGCGCGGGAGTGGTCGCGGCACCAGGCGTCGAACTCGGGCCACTGGGCATCGAGGAGAAAGGCGGAATGGCCGATGGCTGCGGCATGGGCGGCGGTGGCGGCCGGGTGGCGGAAGCAGGAGAGCATGCCGCAGGTCAGGCAGTCGCCGGAGGGAGCGGCGCGGGGCTGGGGCTGGATTTCGGCTGCCGGGGTGGCGGTGGGTGAATCTTCTGCCGCCGGCTTGTCGGTGCGGATGCGGACGACCAGGTCGGAGGCGGTGAGGGCGACCTCGATGCGCCAGGCGGACTTGCCGCGGAAGCGGAGGTCGACGTAGTTCCAGAAGATGGTGGCGTCGAGGTCCTGTTCCGCGGTGGAGCCGGGGAGGATGCGGGAGTGGGCGTGGCGTTCGACGATGGTGAGGCCGGCCTCGAGTGCGGCCTGGTAGAGCAGGCCGCTGAGCTGGCAGAGGCCGCCGCCGATGGCGGGGACGAGGCAGCCTTCGCGGAGTTCGCGGCCGGCGGTGAAGCCGCGTCGCCGGGTGGTGCGGCCGAGCTGGCGCCAGAAGCTGAAGGTCGCTCCGGCGGGCACTTCGACGCCGTGGAAAGCGAGAGCGGCGCGGCGGAGGTTCTCGACCTTGCCGGCGGTCAGCGGGAACTCCGGAGCGGTCATGTCGCGCCAGAGCGGGCCGTGCTTTTCGGCAGCGACGGGGGCGGCACGCAGCTGACGGCCGGGCTGATGGCGCGGCGGAGCCTGGCCGATTTCCCGGACCAAGCGGTTGAACTGGAGGACTTTCGCCTTGCCCTGAAAGAGCAGGGCCTGCCAGCGGCTGGGCAGATGACGATCGGGATGGAGATCCGGCGACATGGAGGGAGGAAGGGTCCCACTATAGACGTTTCATTTCATTCCGCTCTTCATTCCTTCCGGTAAAATCGGAGTAAAGGATGCGGAGCGGCCGGTGGGGCTGGACGCGATGGCCGGGCGCTCCAAGATGCAGTGACATGACAGTGGCGATCGGGATCATCGGCGGCAGCGGGCTCTATGCGATCGACGGCTTTGAGAAGTCGGAGGAGCGGGTGATCGAAACGCCGTATGGAATGCCTTCGGATGCGCTGGTGGGCGGGACTCTGGCGGGGCGCGAGGTGTGGTTCCTGCCGCGGCATGGACGGGGGCACCGGCTGCTGCCGACGGAGATCAATCACCGGGCGAATCTATGGGCGCTGCGCAGTGTGGGGGTGCGCTACCTGATCTGCGTCACGGCGGTGGGTAGCCTGAAGGAGGAATACCGGCCGCGGGATATTCTACTGCCCGACCAGTACTTTGACCGGATGAGCCGGCGGGAGCAGCACACGTTTTTCGGCGGCGGGATCGTGGCGCATGTGGCGTTTGCGGATCCCGTTAGTGGCGGGCTGCGGGAGATCCTGCGGGCAGCCGCGGAGGGGGAAGGCGCGCGGGTTCATGATCGCGGGACCTATGTGAACATGGACGGGCCGGCGTTTTCGACGCGGGCGGAGAGCGAGGCGAACCGCCAGCTGGGCTTCGACGTGGTGGGGATGACCAATTTGCCGGAG
Source organism: Akkermansiaceae bacterium (assembly GCA_028293225.1). Taxonomy (GTDB): domain Bacteria; phylum Verrucomicrobiota; class Verrucomicrobiia; order Verrucomicrobiales; family Akkermansiaceae; genus Haloferula. The sequence continues at coordinate 1,742 of JAQGPE010000353.1, forward strand.
GCGAAGCTGGCGCGGGAGGCTGAGATCGCACTGGCGACGCTGGCGATGATCACGGACTACGATTGCTGGAAGACGGACGAGGAGCCGGTGACGGCGGACGCGGTGGTGGCGCATTTGCATGCGAACGTGGCGCTGGCGCAGGCGGTGATCGCAAGGGCGATTCCGGGGATCCCGCTGGAGGCGGAGTGGCCTGAGCACCGGTCGCTGGATGCGGCGATCATGACCCCGCGGGCGCTGTGGCCGGCGGAGACGGTGGGGAAGCTCTGGCCGCTGCTGGAGCGTTTCCAGTGACAGGATTTTTTCCGCGCTTGGATGCCAATGACGCGAATCGGTTTCTGGCGAGGCTGGGCGGCCGTGTTTAGAAGTGTGGGATGATCACCGCACACGTTTTCATCGCGATCAGTCTGGATGGCTTCATCGCCCGGGCCGATGGCGACATCGGCTGGCTTTTGGAGCGGGATGATCCGGCGGAGGATCATGGCTACGCGGCCTTCATCGCCGACAAAGACATGATTGTGATGGGCAGGGGGAGCTATGAGAAGGTGTTGACCTTCGACCCATGGCCCTATGACCTGCCCGTGCTGGTGCTGTCTGAACAACTGGCCGATGCGCCGGTGCCTGAGGCGCTGAAGGGGAAAGTCCGGTTCTCAAACCACACACCCAAGAATGTGATAGAGAAACTGGCCGAGGAGAACGTGCGGCAGATCTATGTCGATGGCGGGCTGCTGGTGCAGTCATTCCTCCGTGAGGGGTTGATCAGCGACATGGTGATCACCACGGTTCCCGTGTTGATCGGATCGGGAAAGCCGCTGTTTGGAGCGTTGGCACAGGACATCGATTTGAGACTGGTATCCAGCCGCAGCTTTCCTTCCGGCCTGGTGCAGTCCACCTATCGAGTGGCACCATGACCCCGCTTCATCGCGTCTCCGGGATCGCGTCCCCGCGAAAGCGGAATGGTGAAGGGGGGTGAAATCGGACATATTGATCCCGTTGGCGTGAGGCACCCCCGGCCGGACGCGAACTTTCCACATCCCCCCGAAAACAGGTGGTTCCTCCCCCGGAGAACCGAGAGCCGGCACCGGAATTCCCCCCTCCCCATTTCCTGTGCCGGCTTCCGTTTTGGAGTAGGGTCACTACGATAAGTGGCGTAGTTGAGCCACGCAGCGGAAGTGCGGCCTGCGGCCGTAGGCATTCAGAGCAGCCATGAGACGTGTCGGCCACTCGGCAAGCATGAGTTAGAGCCAACCCCTGTTGCTCTACGTCAGCGGCAGGCGCAGCGTGAAGATGGCGCCCATTTTACCCTGGCGCTGTTCGTAGTGGAGGTCGCCGCCGAGGCCGCGGGCGAGGCGGCGCGAGAGGGCCAGGCCGAGGCCGACGCCGGGGCGGGATTCGGCGGCGTCGCGGGCCGATTTGTGGAAGGGCTGGAAGATCCGGTCGCGCTTGGCGGGCGAGATGCCGGGACCGTTGTCCTCGACGTAGATGCCGAGGCTGGCGGCCTTGCCAACGACACGGATGGTCACCTCTGGAGGCTGGCCGGCGGAGGCGTATTTGGCGGCGTTGTCGACGAGGTTGAAGAGGATGTGCTCGACGGCGGCGGCATCGACTTTCACCGGGGCGTCGCCGGAGGGGCTCTGGAGATTCATGCGCAGCTCCATGCCGGCAATGGTGAGGCGGGCTTCGAAGCGTTCGCGGAGCGGCTCCAGAATTTCGCGGATGCTGGCTTCGCGGACGGCGCTGCGGGCGCTGCCGCGTTCGATGCGGGAGAAGGCGAGGACGTTCTCCACCAGGTGGGCGAGCCGGTCGGATTCGCGGGAGAGGATGCGCAGGTAGTCGCTGCGTTTTTCTTCTTTCACCGCGCCGGTTTCCAGCATCTCCGAGTAGAGGCGGAAGGTGGTGAGCGGGGTGCGGAGCTCGTGGGTGACGGCCGAAACGAAGGAGGCGCGGCGCTCGCTGAGGCGCATGACGCCGCGAACCAACAGAGAGGCGGTGGCGATGGCGGACAGCGCCGCGACCCAGCCGACCAGCAGGGGGATGGTGACGGTCTTCGGCAGCGGGACGATGACGTTGGGAATCGCGGGAGGCTCCAGTTGCCAGAAGGGGAAGCTGGCGAGGGTGATGCCCTCCACGATGGTTTTGGCCGGGGTGGGCAGCAGGTGGCCGGCGGGGAGGAGGTCGGAGACTTCCTCCAGCAGTTTAGCCTGGAGGACCGAGGCATCGATCCAGGAGCCCTGGATGGTGCGGATGATCTGGCCGTCCGGCATGCGCCACTGGAGGTGGCGGAGCAGGAACAACTGGCCATCGATCATGGCGGGGCGAGGCAGGCCGGATTGAAGAAGCTGCCAGGCGGTGGAGGGGGTGGTGCCCCAGTTCTTGGCGACGTTTTCGACCTGTTGGCTTTGGCCGAGGGCGCGGTTCACCACGCGACCGCGGCCGGCGAGTTCCTTGGAGTTGGCGTTTTGCTGGTAGGCGGCGCTGTCGCGTTTGCTTTCCTCCGCTGGCACGGGCGGCTCTTCCGAGGGAGCGCGGCTGCCCCAGGCGGCGGGGATGGGAGGCATCGATTCGCCGATGCGGGCGAAGAGCGTGCAATCCCGGTTCTCGATTTTCAGGGCGCGCTCCAGGCTGAAGACGCGGGAGGTATCGCCGGAGACCACGGCGCCGTCCTCGCGGGCTTCGAAGCGGAGCAGGACTTCCTGGCGGGGATCGTCCAGTTGGCCCGAGGGCGCGGAGAGCACCGGGCGCTGTGATTCATCGGTGATCCATGCCGTCGCAAAGCCGTCCATGCGCCAGAGGGCCAGGCGCATTTTCTCCAGCAGGTCGGCGCGGGACTCGGCGTAGGCGCGGCTTCGTTCAGAGCGGAGGACGCTGCGGGTGAGGCCGGTCATGGTGCCGAGCACCATCAGTGCGCAGACACCCAGGGTCGCCCAGACCATCCAGCCGCGCAGGTGCCTCATACAGCATGCCCGGAATGGAAGCGGTAGCCCTTGCCGCGCACGGTCACGAGCATGCGCTGGTCCTTGTCACCCAGCTTGCTTCGCAGGTGCATGACGTGCATGTCGATGGTACGGGTCTCGGTGCGGTTGGGGTCCAGGCCCCAGAGGTGGCGGAGAATTTCCTCCCGGGTGACCAAGCGGCCGTCGGAGTCGACCAGGTAGCGGAGCAGTTCGGATTCGCGCTCGGAGAGTTCTTCGCTGCGGCCGTCGTGAAAGGCGATGCGGCGGGAGCCGAAATTAGCGGTGCCGCCCGGGACGGCGCGCTCGTCGGAGGGAGCCACGCGCTCGCAGGAGCGGCGCAGGACGGCCTCCACCCGGGCAAGCAGTTCTTTCATGCTGAAAGGCTTCACCACGTAGTCGTCGGCGCCGCCGGCGAGTCCGCGGATGCGGTCCTCCTCCTCACCACGGGCGGAGAGGATGATGACGGCCTGGCCGGGGCGCTTTTTGCGGAGCACCTCCAGGATCTCAAAGCCGGACAGGCCGGGCAGGACGAGGTCGAGGAGAATAAGCCGGTAGTTGGCTTTCAGCGCGAGGTCGAGACCGGAGGGGCCATCGGATGCTTCGAGCGTGCCGTAGCCGGCGAAGTCGAGGACATCCACGACGCCCCGGCGGATGGACGGATCGTCCTCGATGACCAGGATTACAGGTTCAGCCATGATTCTGACGGGAAGATAAGACGGCCACGGGGGCCATAACAAGCCATCCGTGTCGGGATGGTGAATGAGGATGATCCCCGGAGCATCGCGGCGGGGCAGGAACTGGGAATGTTTCGAAGGGGGAGAGATGAAGCTCCAACGTCATGTCCCTCCCGGCGAATCCCGTGGTTCCGTGCCCTGCGATGATACTCCGGGGAGCCGTCATGGTTCCACGGTGTCACCGGGATGGGCAGGAAAGGAAGCGGGCGGATTCGTCCGGAGGAAAGCTGGTGCGTTGGGAGAAGAGCAGGCGACCAGATTCATTGCGACGCCATCATTCACAGATGGGGCCGGGTTGTCCGTAAAGGCTCGGTAAATTCAGCTCAGCGGGCCAGCACCACGGGCGTGCTGAGGTTGCCGAAGCGGTCGACAGAGGAGATCGAAAGGGCGTCCGGCGTGCCATTCAGGTCGGCGGTGCGGGCCCCGGAGGAGATGACCTTCATCATGACCCACTGCTTGCCGAAGCGGCCCTGAATGGCGTAGCGGGAGGTGGAGGGGTCCTCGGTCTGGAGGGAAAGGTGGACGCCTGAGCCGCTGGAGGAGGCGCTGACCAGCGGGCGGTTCGGGGTGCGCTGGCTGAGCCAGGTCATCGGCGGGACCAGGGCGGGCTGGGCATAGGCGCCTTTGGCCAGCAGGTTCGAAATGCCGCCGCGGTTCTGGAGCAGGGCCTTGACGCTCCAGTGGATCTGGCCGGCCCAGTTGCGGCCGATTTTCCGCGAGTATTCGACTTGCTTGGTGATTTCCGAGGCCGGGCGGCCGGGGTCTTCCGAGCCGCCGATGCGGGAGGTGGCGATGCCGGGCCAGACGGGGCGGCTGCCCTGCTGGCGCCACCAGTTGAGCAGGGTGGAGAAGCTCTGCTTGGCGGGCTGGTCGCGCCAGTAGAGCTGGGGGGCGAGGTAGTCGACCCAGCCCTGGGAGAGCCATTTGCGGGCGTCGCAGCCGGTCTGCTCGTAGCAGTCGATGCCAGCTTCGATCCCGGCGGGGACGCCGGGACGCCAGATGCCGAAGGGGGAGATGCCGACGCGGACCCAGGGCTTGGCGCGCTTCACGTCGCTGTAGAGTTTTTCGACGAAGTCATCGACGATCTTGCGGCGGGTGGCGGGATCACGGCCGTCGGGGAAGACCAGACCCTTGTCGGGGTAGGGATAGAAGTAGTCGTCGAGGTGGACGCCATCGACATCGTAGCGCTGGACCACGTCGAGGATGGCGGCGAAGGCGCGGCCGCGGGTTTCCTGAGCGGCGGGGTCGCACCAGACCAGGGAGCCGTAGCGCTTGGTGATGTGCGGGGAAACCTGGGTGACGTGGTTGGCGGAGGCGGGCTGGTTGGCGTTGGAAAGGGCGCGGAAAGGATTGAACCAGGCGTGGACCTCGATGCCGCGGGCGTGGGCCTGTTGGACCGCGTAGGAAAGCGGATCGTAGCCGGGGGACTGGCCCATGGTGCCGGTGAGCCAGGGGCTCCAAGGCTCGTAGCGGGAGTTGTAGACCGCGTCGCTGTGGGGACGCACCTGGAGAATCAGGGCGTTCATATTCAGCGACGACATGCGGTCGAGGATGGCGCGCATTTCCGCCTGCTGCTGGCCGGCGCTGAGGCCGGGCTTGCTGGGCCAGTCGATGTTGTAGACCACGGCGGCCCAGGCGCCGCGGAACTCGCGGGCAGGGGTCGGCGGTCGTTCGCCGGAAGGGCGGTAGTCCTGGGCGGAGGCGACGAGGGCCAGCGATGTCAGAGACAGCGACAGCAGGGCGAGGAACCGGGAAACCATGCGCCTGATTGATGGGGCGGATCAGGCTCGCATGCAAGTCACGAAGCTTCGGATTTCATGGCTTTATGGATTCCTGAAGGAAGCGAGCTTGTCCCGGCGTAGAAGCTGGAGACTTGCCGCCAGCATCAAAATGAACAAAAATACCATGATGATCGAGGACGGAGAAAAGACCACTTTTCACATGCCCACCTTCATGAAGGTCCTCTACACCTTCTGCGGACTGGGCATGGCGGTCATGGCCTGGTACTACTGCTCCGCCTACTCGACGTGGCGGAATCAGGCCTGGGTGCCCAATGACAAGGAGGCGATCCTCCAGAGTCTGGCCATCCAGCGCAAGCCGGCCGAGGTTTTCGAATGCAAGGGCGAAGACGGCCCGCGGCCTCTCTGGATCCGCATGCAACTGCCGAAAGAGGAGGTCCCGCAGGTGGTGCTGAAGAACGAGAAGCTGATGGCTGATCTAAGGGACGTGGAAAACTCCAGCTTTGAGGTCGACCACAGTGCCCGGTCACTGATTCTCTACGAAAGGGATAAGGAAGACACTTGGGTGCCGGAGGGATTTTTCCTGAAATCCGGCTACGAGGGCGATCGCCGCGCGGTGGCGTTGTATGAGTCCGAGGACAGCCCGGATGCGCTGGTGATTGTGCACCTGACGCTTTGAGGAAGGGGCGGCCTGCCACTCCGCCGTGCATTTTCCTTTCGGTTGTTCGTTTGCCTAATATTTGCCAACATCGCCTTCACAATGAGGTCAGCTTTAATTGTCGGAGTGGTAATGGTCTTTTCGCAATTCTCCTGCATACAGTTATTATTTAATCCCGGTTATACGCGAACCTATCGTCCAGAGAAAATATTTCAGGAAAAAGGCCGGTATGCGTATCAATATGAAGTTAACACAAAGCGTAGTAATGTTTATTTCATTCATGATGGTATGGGGATGCTCTCTGGGCGGGAAACTAAAAAATATAAGATCAGATTGCTAAATCACGGCCATGAATTCGAGGTAACAACGCATAAAGATCTCTATTCGATGAAGCCTTGGATAAAAGTAAGAACAGGGGAAATGCTGGAAATTGAAATGGATCCTTCTGAGACCGGATTTCAAGCCAGCAATGCGGTTTCCGGGCCGACAGAACGTGGAATGTATGAGCCAATTAATGCCACGATTACTTTTATGGGGCTTCCGGCAGAGTTGGAGAGTAATCTATTAATCGAATCGTACTCAGACGGATTGTAGGTGCTAAATCCCAGTCAGTGAACATGTGAACGGTGCGCGCTAGCCCTATTCTATTATATTCACAAAGGTCGGATTGATTAATCGGGTTTTACTTGCTTGTGCAGGAAAATGCCCTTCTTGTTCGCGGTGAGGACGTCGGGGAGACGGTCACCCGTGACGTCACCGGCGATGATTTCGGTGCCGACGCCGCTTTTGTCGCTGATCAGGACGGGCTTGAAGGTGACTTGGCGGTCGGCGGTGCGGCGGGTGAGAAAGGCGTAGACAACGGGTGCACCGCTCGGGTCGACGTCGCCGGTGGGGCCGTGGGCCCAGAAGCGCTTGCCGGTGACGATGTCCTTGATGCCGTCGCCGTCCATGTCACAGAGATCGACGGCGTGGATCTGGGCGAAGGTGATGCCGTCGGGATTGTCGGAGGCTTCCTTGCCGACGATGAGGTGTTGCTTGAACTCGATGGCACCGTCCTTGCCGGCGACCTGCTCGAACCAAGCCAGGCCGTGGCCATGGGCTTCCAGGCTGGTGACGATGTCGTTCTTGCCGTCGCCGTTGAAATCGTAGGCGTACATCTGGGCGCCGCCGGTGCCGAAGTTGGCGGGGTGGAATTTCCAGACCGGATCGCCTTTCAGAGACGCGGGCTGTTCCCACCAGCCGTCATTGCGGAGGATGTCCATGCGGCCGTCGCCATTCACGTCGCCGACGCCGCAGCCGTGGGTGAAACGCTGCCAGTCACCCGCCGGTGAGATCTTGTGGAAGGTCCAGAGGGCATCGGGGTGCTTCTTGTCCGGGGTGGCGTAGCCGATGTAGGCGGACTCCTTGCCGTCCTCAGTGAGGCGGGTGTTGAAGACCAGTTCAGGAACCTTGTCGCCGGTCAGATCGGTGAAGATCGGAGACTCGTTGTCGGTGTGCTCGATCGCCTTGTGGATCGGCCAGATGCCGTCCTTGCCCTTGGGATTTTCATGCCAGTAGGAGGCCTCGCCGGGGAAATTGATCACCAGGACGTCCGGCCAGCCGTCGCCATTGATGTCGGCGGGAAAGGTCATGAAGCTGTCGCTGTAGCAGTTTTTGGCGCCCTTGCCGCCTTCGAAGCCCTCGACCTTGGTCACGGTGCCGTCGGGATTGGTCTTGTCGAAGGGGGCGACGCCGGCGGGGGAATGGCGCTCGTCGGTGCGGTCGTATTCGTGGCGGACCTTGAAGTCGGGACCTGCCCACCAGTAAGGACCGGCCATGATGTCCATCTTGCCGTCCTTGTTGAAATCCGCGTAGCCGATGCCCTCGCTCCAGAAGGCGTCGCTGAGTTCGATCGTCTCGAATTTCAGGTCCGCGGCGTGGAGAGCGGTGCCGGAGGCGGCGAGGGCAGCGGCGAGGAGAACCGGGTAAAAGCGGCGGCGGGAAGGCAGGGACGACGGGATCATGGGAGAAGGGCTACGTCGGATAAGAATCGAATCTAGCGAGGATGTTGTCAGCTTGGAGCAATGAGGTGCGGCACCGTCCGCCGGGAAGCCGGAGACCCTGCCATCAGGGGCTGGCAGTCAGTTTGAGATAGGGCGCTTCGGAAGCGCCATCTGCGGATGCGGGCGGAGGGCCGAGTGGGATGGGCTGGTCATAAGGAAGGCGGGCTCCGGAAGAGATCCTGCGCACCGGTTTTCCGGCTGATATCAGGTCGATCGTATAAGTGGCGGCGAGCTCGAAAGGGGTGGTGCCGACGGCGGCGATCGAGGAAGAAGAGGGATCGGGAAACGATGGCTGGAGTTGGAACAGGAGATCTTCCTGGCCGCCGCCGGTTCGTTTGATGGTGGAAACCTGCTGATAGAAGCAGCTCAGTCCCCAGTTTCCCGAAGAGGGCGAAGACTCGACCCAGAAGGAGCCTTGAGGCGGGCAGGCCATCCCCGGATTGGAGAGGAAATCCGCAGCCACGGGATCGGTGACGATGACGAAGCTGTCGCTGAGAGGATCGTAACCGGCGAAGTGGCCGGGCTTGGCCAGGTCCGTGCTGAACTTTTCCTTGAAGTGCGGAGCGGCGTCGATGAAGCGGCCG
>JAQGPE010000364.1 GCA_028293225.1 Akkermansiaceae bacterium
GAAGGCCTGCGACGACACGGTCTGGTCGTTCTCGTCATCCGAGACCAGCCCGCGGCAGACATCGGAGGAAATGATCTCCGTCGCCTTGAAATGCCGGTGCGCAAAGGTCGACTTGCCGGAGCCGGAGACTCCGATCAGCAGGACCATCGACAGTTCTGGAAGCAGGATTTTCATGCGGATGGGCCGAGGAGTGTGTCGATCATCGCGACATAGGAGTCACCCATAGGGAGTTCCATGAGCGGGGCAAGGCGTCGCCGGGTAGCTTGGATGACAGCGCCCGTTTTGGCATTCACGCCTTCCTTTTCGTAGTCTTCCCAGACCATCCCGTAGCCGCGTTTCTGCCATAGCGGCAGCTCGTTGAAATGGATGCCGGCGTCGAAGAGCAATTGATGCTTCCGGGGCGTGGAGATCCCCGATAGCGCGGCGGTCGCCTTGGCGACATCGTCGCCGGATTTACGCCGCATCCAGTAGCAATGGGAGTTCAGACAGTTCCGTGCGGCATCCTCCATCCGCCAACGGAAATAGTCGCCCACAGTCTTGAGATCCGGGAGTTCGACAATCCGGCAGTCCATCACGGCATGTCGGCCCATGGCGATGCTCAGGGCGGCACTGGCCTCGCCTGAGAGGATCGAGAGCCATTTGCGGTGCTTCCGCTCGAACAGTTCGTTCGCCGGATGGAAAAGCAGCGAAATTTCGTCGCTCTGGGCATAGGCGAACAAAACCTTGAAGCCACAGTCCATCAGCCGCTCCATGGTCGCGAGAATGGCATCCCGGAAGCGCGGATCGTAGGGCGCTTCATAGTCCATCAGCTCCTTGGTCAGCCGGGTGAAGCCACGCCCGTCCAGACGCGCCACGATATGAAATCCCGGGGGGATGTTCCGGTCATTGGCCGTCTCGTAGGCCCGCAGCATCTTGTCCAGTTCATCAAATCTCATGGAGCCATGGTTCGGTTAGAATTCCCTCCGCGGTGAGCCGGACAAAATGGAGGCTCGTAAAGCCTTCTGTCGGCGTTGGCAGTTCGATCCTGGCGTGGTGGTCCCGGACCGCGAGGTCGGGAAGCTTGGCTGCACCGGTCCGAAGCCTGTTTCTTTCCAGGCATTCCCGGATTCTGGACTGGAAAAAGTACCCCTTGAATTTGACGCCCTTTTCAAGGGCGGCCTGCAAAAGCGGCTCCCGGATCGCACGGGTCGTGTTGGTATTGTCGAGAACGCAGGACTGCTCGTGATCCAGGCACCAGCGAAAGAGAGAATGCTCCCGATGCCGCGTGCCCAGCATGTCCCGATTGATCCGCAGGTGGGTGGCTGCGAACCGCTCGAAATAGAAAGTGGATTTCCCGGAGCCCGGGATCCCGATGAACATGATGACTTCCATCGTTCAGGTCCCTCGTTGAAACAGCGCCATTTGGCTGGGCGGGCCATGCTGCGGATCTTCTTCACCCAGGCCTTCAAAGGTCACCTGGTAGCCATGCTTGCCCGCGACCCGTCCGGCCCATGCCTGGAATTCGGCGCGGGTCCACTCGAAGCGGTGATCGCCGTGGCGGAGCGCGCCCGGCTTCATGGTTTCGAACAGCACGTTGTATTCGCGGTTCGGCGTGGTGACCACGACCAGTCGCGGTGCGGCATCGGCGAAGACCACCTCTTCCAGTGAATCCAGGCGGTCCTCATCAAGGTGCTCGATGACTTCCACCAGCGCCGCGGCCTCGTAACCGCGCAGCCGCGAGTCGCGGTAGATGAGCGAGCCATTGAAAAGCAGCAGCCGGCCCGTGCGCTTGGCCTGGGCCACGCCGCGTTCCAGCCGCTCTTTCGCGATCTCCAGCGCCCGGCTGGAGACGTCCATCCCGGCGACTCTGGGGATCTTCGTCTTGTTCAGCAGCCGTTGAAGAAGCCGGCCCTCGCCGCAACCCAGATCGATGATCGACGCGGGCGCGTGTTCAACCAGTACCTCGGTGACCCGGTCGAGCCGCACCTCATGCAGGGAAATCTTCTTTTCAACCGGTGGCTCTTTCAGCTCCTCGACGGCCTCCTCCGCACCCTCTTCAGGCTCGGGCGCCAATCGCTCCAGCGCCTCGCGCACCAGGCGCTTGTGATATTTCAGATAGCGATCGGTGATCCACGCGCGCCGTGGATGACCCGCCAGCCAGCCTTCGCCCTTAGCCAGCAGCTTGTCGATTTCATCAGGGCCGATCCAGTAGTGCTTCTCGCGATCCAGTGCCGGGATCAGCACGAAGAGGTGCTTCAGCAGATGATGCAGCGGCAGCGTCCCGCGCAGAGTCAGATCGAAATAGCGGCTTTCCCCCCAGGCCGGGAAAGCGGGCTCCAGCGGCAGCCGGGAGCACTGGACTTCGTAGCCGAGCGGTTCGAAGAGTTCCTTCAGCACCTCCTCGCTCGGAGCCTGGATCACGGGCAGCCGCGCTTCCAGGATCAGCGGGGCATCGGCCAGTTCCGGCAGATGCGCGCAGTGTCCGTTCAGCGCCGAACCATAGGCCCGTGCAATGCCCACCGAGAGGAAGGAAGAGGCCGCGTAGGGCCGGTCATTCACATACTGGCCCAGCGCCCAGTCGCCTTGCTTCGCACCTGCCGAGCGCACCAGTCCGACCGGATCGACCTCGATCATCAGCACGGCGGTGCATTCGTCCGGACGGGCCGTGGGGAAGAACACTTTCGCCCGGCCGAAGTTCAGACTGTAGTCGTTGAGCCGGGCCGGATTCTTGTGCAGCAGATAGCCAAGATTCGTGGCGTCCGGAGTTCGGCTGGTAATGGAAAGCAACACGGGCGGGCGGGGGCGACGCCGCCAGCCTGCCGAAAGACAGCCGCTCCAACAATTCCAAATACGCTGTCTCCCACCTCTCAGGACAGCGGCGCGAGCAGCTGCGATAGCGTCTTCTCGTCGAGCTTCAGCTTGGTGGTCTCTTCCGAAAGCAGCGCCTCCACCAGGGCCGACTTGTGCTTCTGGAGCTCGAGGATGCGGTCCTCGATCGTGCCGCGGCAGACCAGCCTGTGAACGAAGACCGGCTTGGTCTGGCCGATGCGGTGGGCGCGGTCGGTGGCCTGATTCTCTGCCGCCGGATTCCACCACGGGTCGTAGTGGATCACGGTATCGGCGGCGGTGAGATTGAGCCCGGTGCCACCGGCTTTGAGAGAGATCAGGAAGATCGGCGCCGCGCCCTCCTGGAAGGCCTTCACCAGCTTCGCGCGATCCTTGCTCGCACCCGTGAGTTTCAGGAACGGAATCTGCTCGCTCTCCAGATGCTCCTGGATCAGCGCGAGCATGGAGGTGAATTGCGAAAACAGCAGGATGCGGCGGCCCTCTTCCAGCAGCGTGGGAAGGAGCTCGGCGGTCAGATAGTCGAGCTTCGCGGAGTCGGGCGGCTCTTTCCCGGCCGCCGCTTTGAGCAGGACCGGATGGCAGCAAATCTGGCGCAGCTTCAGCAGGGCATCCAGGACCAGGATGTGGGACTTGGCCAGGCCCTGCGAGGCGATGGCGTCGCGCACGCGCTTGTCCATGGAGGCTCGCACGGACTCGTAGAGATCCGCCTGCTTTTTCGAAAGATCGATGCCGTGGATGATCTCGGTTTTGGCCGGCAGTTCGCTGGCGACCTGGTCCTTGGTCCGGCGCAGGATCAACGGTGCGACCCGGCGGTTCAGAGCGAGTTGCGCATCGGGTGAGCGGTCGCGTTCGATCGGCCGGCGCAGCACCGTGTTGAAGGTCTTTTCGTCACTGAGGAAGCCGGGCATCAGAAAGCGCATCAGGCTCCACAGTTCACCCAGGTGGTTCTCCATCGGCGTGCCGGAAAGGCACAGCCGTTGGGCCGCGCTGAGCTTGCAGGCCGCTTGGGCGGTGCCTGCTTTCGGGTTCTTGATGTACTGCGCTTCGTCCAGCGCCAGCACGTGCCAATCCTGAGTGGACAGGTGCTCGAAGTCGCGCTGAAGCAGCGAGTAGGAGGTGAAGACCACATCCGCCTCCGCAATGGAGGCAAAGCTGCCGCTGCGGTTCGGCCCATGCAGCGTGAGGATCTTCAGTCCGGGGGTGAACTTCGCCGCTTCCGCCGCCCAGTTGGGCACCACCGAGGTGGGCGCCACCACCAGCGATGGCTTGCCGGGTTTCTTCTCATGTTCGGCCGCCAGGTGGGTCAGCGTCTGGAGGGTTTTTCCCAGGCCCATGTCGTCCGCCAGGATGCCGTGAAGTCCATGCGCCGCCAGGAACTGCAGCCAGCGGAAACCCTCCTGCTGATAGGGCCGCAGAGAAGCCCGCACCGAGGCCGGAATCTCCACCACCGGCAGTTCGCGGATTTCCCGCAGGCTCTTGCTCAGGCGGGCGAGCGCGCGGGTGGTCTCCGAGGAGTCGATCGCCAGGTGATCGGCGATTCCCGCGGCTGCCAGGCGATCGATCCTCATCGGCCCATCGTCTCCGCCGCCACCCCTGAACAGATGCCGCACCTGGTCGACGATCTCCATCAGCCGCCGGGCGGGAAAGCGGATGAAGCCGTCCTCCGGATTCTCGCAGGGCAGCAGGATGGATTCGGGAAGGTCGGGGGAATCGACCGGTGGAAAACCTTTCGCGATCGCCTCGGCGATCATCGGGATCAGGCTGAAGGTTTTTCCGTCCATTTCGTACGAGACATCGAAGCGGAACCAGTCGATCCCGTGATCGGTTTCGGCGTGGAGGGCGGGCACGAAGTCGGCGACATCATGCGCGGTCAGTCCGCACTCCGGGTCGACCTCGATGGTCCAGCCTTCCTTTCTCAGCTGCGCGAACTGCGAGCTCTCTAGTATTTCGAGCCAAGCCACTTCCTCGCTCGGTTCGGA
>JAQGPE010000398.1 GCA_028293225.1 Akkermansiaceae bacterium
CCGCCCACGCTTAATCCCACCACCTCCTCTCTCTCCCGCAATCCTATGAGCTCAACCGAAAAAGATCCTGGCCCGCCAGCTCCCGAAGGCCGGGTGCGCATCGGCCTTATCTCGTTCATCCTGATCGTGGTGATCGCCGTCGCGCTGGTCGCCGGGTTCCTGCCGCGCCTGCACCAGAAGGAGAAGGCGGAAAAGGACATGACCGAGCTGTCCCAGACCAGCGTCAACCTGCTCTCCCCGGAACCCGGCAAGCCGGATGACGGCCTGATCCTGCCCGCGGAAGTCTCCCCCATCCTGCAGGCCTCCATCTTCGCCCGCGTCGATGGCTACCTGAAGAAATGGCAGGTCGACATCGGCGCCAAGGTCAAGGCCGGCGACGTGCTCGCCGAAATCGAGACGCCCGAAGCCGACCGCGCGCTCGACCAGGCCCGCGCCCAGCTCGGCGTCGCCCAGGTGACCCTGGAACTCGCCCGCACCACCGAAGTCCGGTCCCGCGACCTCCTGAAGATCGCCGCCGTTTCCAAGCAGGATGCCGATGAAAAGACCGCCGCCGTCGGGGTGGCCCAGGCCAACGTCGAGGCCGAAAAAGCCAACGTGAACCGTCTCGAGCAGCTCCAGGGCTTCCAGAAAGTCATCGCCCCCTTCGACGGCACCGTGACCGTCCGCAACGTCGATATCGGCGACCTCATCAGCGCCGGCAGCGGCAAGGAGCTCTTCCACCTCGCCCAGACCCAGACCCTTCGCGTCTACGTCCGCGTCCCGCAGACCCAGATCGGCGGCATCGCCATCGGCCAGACCGCCGATGTCCTGATCCCTGAACTGCCCGATGAAAAATTCCAGGCCAAGGTCATCACCACCTCCGAGTCCATGTCCGTCACCTCCCGCACCCTCCTCACCGAGCTGCAGGTCGACAATTCCAAGGGCCTCATCAAGACCGGTAGCTACGCCCAGGTCCGTTTCGCCACCGTCGCCAAGACCCCGGTCCTGACCATCCCGGCCAGCACCCTGATCTTCCGCAGCGAAGGCCTGCAGGTCGCGCTCGTCAACGACAAGGGCGTCGTCGAACTCCGCAAGGTCGAGCTCGGCCGCGACTTCGGCCAGCGCGTCGAAGTCCTCAACGGCCTGGCCGCCAAGGACCGCCTCATCGCCACCCCCTTCGACTCCCTCGTCGACGGCATGACCGTCCGCGTCGTCGACAACGCCCCCGATGCGAAGGACCCCAAGAAAGGCTGAGACGCGTCGCTCAAAAAGTTCCACCAAGGGCCGGGCTTACCCCCGGCCCTTTTTCATGCCCATACGAATCACCCACCATCTCCGCCTCGTGCGTGTCCAAGTGGCTAGGGCATCCTTGCCTCAGTCTGGAAAGCTCACGGCCGCAGGCCGCACGAAAGAGGGAACCACCAGCCCTTTCCGACCGATGCCTGCCAAGTGGCTGGCACGTCCCGTGACTGCTCTAAAAGCCCCCGGCCGCAGGCCGCACTTCAGTTCATCCCGCACCTTCGGCGCTCTTCTGAAAAACCTCTTACTCCACCCCCCGCAGCGCCTCCAGATCCGTATCCGCCTGCGCGGTCTCTTTCAGCGACTCATCGAGCTCAAAAGCCCGGTCCAGATGCGTTTTGGCCCGCTTCCTCTCACCCAGAACGGCGAGGTAGCAGGCCAGATTGTAATGAAACAGCGGGTCGTTCATCAGGGCGGCGGGCCCCTTCATCAACCAGTCCCGCGCGGCGAGGGTGTCGCCGGTCTCATGCAGGCAATACGCCGCATGAATGAAAAATCGCGCCTCTTTCGGCTCCTTCATGCACAGCAGCCGCCCGGTGTCCGCAGCCGCATTCCAGCGCTGCGCCTCCATCTCGGCCAGCAGGCGCAGCTCCAGCGCATGGCGGCGCATCCGCTCCCGCGCGCTGAGGGTCGTCAGCTCCGTCAGTGCCTCCTCGGGCAGGCCGAGTTCCAGCCATCCCAGTGCGGCCCGGAGGGTTCCCAGAGCTTCCATCAGAGGATCTGCTAGCAGATTCCGGACCGCGGGGCAATGACCCGTTTTCAGGGCACCGCTGTGGTCCCGCGGACCTCATCAAAAACAGCGAAAAACCGCGGCGGCGGCGTTCCAAAAACACGCGCAAGCCCCTGCCCGCCAACAGAAACGGGGACCCATCCGTCCCCGTTTCCAACCGTCCTCAAGCCTTGACCCGGACCGGCACGAGCTTTTCAGGGCCCCTGGCGATCTTGCCGGCTTCTTCGCCCATCTTCTTCAGGGTCGCGATCAGAAATGCATTGAGGAAGTACTCCTTCAGCAACAGCTGGCGGGTTTCTCCCTTGGCGTTCGTGCGGGTGACTTTCATGAGATTTCTTGGTTCAGGTAAAACGAATGTTTTCCATCAGGTAGAGCGACCATCGCGCGGCTTTTTGTCTCCGCTACGGAAAAGTTCATTCGCATGACGATTTCGTGATTCGTTTTCTCCGCCCTCCAGCCTTCGATACCCGCCGTGCCTCAAATCTCGGACGAGACCAAACTGCAAGTGCTCGCCGCCACGGACATCGTGGACCTCATCGGCTCGTACATCGAGGTCAAGCGCTCCGGATCCGGGAACTTCGTGGCGCTGTGCCCCTTCCACAACGAGAAGAGCCCCTCCTTCAACATCAGCTCCTCGCGCCAGTTCTTCCACTGCTTCGGCTGCAAGAAAAGCGGCGACGCGATCACTTTCGTCCGCGACTACGAGAACCTGCCTTTCCCCGATGCCCTGAAGAAACTCGCCTCCCGCGCCGGGATCGCCGTCGAGGAGCAGGTCTTCGACCCCCAGGAGGACCGTGCCCGCCGCCACCGTGGCCGCCTGCTCGACATCCACCGCGAGGTCACCGCCTTCATGCATCGCCAGCTGATGCGCTCCAAGGAGCCCGCCCAGCACGCCCGCGACTACCTGAAATCGAGAGGCTTCGGCAACGAAATGGCCGCCCGCTGGATGATCGGCTGGTGCCCGTCCGACCCACAGGTCTTCCGCGACTGGGCCCAGGAAAAGAACTACTCGCGCAATGACCTCATCGACGCAGGACTGGTCGGGGAAAACGAGCGCGGCGCCTTCCTGCGCTTCCGCGACCGGCTGATGATCCCGATCCGCAATGACCACGGCGAAGTGGTGGCTTTTTCCGGCCGCCTGCTCCAGGACCGCAAGGACGCCGGCAAATATGTCAA
>JAQGPE010000435.1 GCA_028293225.1 Akkermansiaceae bacterium
TTCGCCATGCGGGAACGGTGATCGGTCGATCCGAGATACCCGCGAAGCTGCTCGTTCACGGCCTGCAGAAGGCCATGATTGCTCTTGCTGAACGAGAAGGCTCCGACCGGCGCTTTCCTTGCCCCGCCTGCTTGGTGCGCGACGGCTTCCAGTTCCTGGTTGGCAGCCACAATGACGCGGTTCCCGACCGCCGTGGCCGCAAACGCGTCGATCTTCCCCGCCAGCAATGCGGCAACGGCGTCGGGCTGGTCCTTGAACAAGACAACCTGGCGGTCGCCGACGCCTGCCGATTTCGCAAAATCGACCTGTACCTGCCCGGGAATGAGACCCAAACGGGCCTCGCCCTGCGCCGCCACTGCCTCATAGCTCGTCAGCGCTTTCGGATTGCCGCGATGCACCACAAAACCGTCGCCCAGCGACCAGACGGGCACGCTGAACGCAACCTGCTGGGCACGCGCGGCCGTCGCGAAAATCGGCACGTTCATCTCCCAGCGGCCTTCATTCACGCCGGGCAGAAGCTCTTCGAACGACGTCAACCGGTACTCGATGTTCGTAACACCGATCGCGCGAAGAACCACATCGGCCAGTTCAATATCCGCACCCGTGGCGGATCGATCTTCGCCGGTCCAGTAAAAAGGCGGTTCCTCAATGTACGCAATTCTCACTTTCATGATTTTCCTCCGGTATCCTAGGATGAACATTACGGCGAGCAATGGCCAGCGTGGAAACCCCCGTCGCATCCGATACGCCATCGGCCTGAGGTGCGGCCGGCCAATTCCCGGAAACAAGCGCGAGCGCGAAAATGCGTTAGATAGCGCGGGATGCACAACCGATCGCCCCTGAAAACCGAAACTCAAAGGAGCCTGCAATTGATGATCACACTCCACAACCCCACCGGCATTGCCCCACCGTTTTCCTGCTACAGCCACGGCGCCTCGGCGTCGGCCAATGCGCGCTGGCTGTATGTCTCGGGTCAAGTCGGCGCCACTCCTGACGGCATCGTGCCGGGCGACCCGGAAAAGCAAATCGCGCTGGCCTGGGACAACCTGCTGGCGGTGCTGGCCGACGCCGGCATGGGCGTGACCGATCTGGTCAAGGTGGATGGCTTCATCACGCAGTCGAGCCTTGTGCCGCAGTATCGCAAGGAGCGAGAGCGGCGCTTCGCGGGCCACGCCGCAGCCACGACCCTGGTCGTCGTCGCAGGGCTGGCCGAACCCAATCTGCTGGTCGAAATTCAAGCCGTCGCAGCCCGCTGACCCCTCAAGCCGAGGCTACTTGGCCCGGGCAGCCAGGTGATCACTCACTGGTTGGACCGGAAGACTTCCGTCGTCGTCTCACCCACCGCCTGGGTCACCGGCTTGTCCTTCGTCAGGCCGAGGCGGTCCGTCTTGTCCCTGAGCCAGCTCTTCTTCTGGATCTGGAAGGGGTTGCTCCGCTTCTTGTTGTAGGTCTTCTTGAGGGCGCTCGCCGACATCGCCGTGCCACTCGACCCGGCCCCGTTTTGGCACGAGGACAGCGGCAGCAGCAACGGCAACAAAAGCACGGCGAGGCAACGAAAGCGCATGACAGGTCCTATAATCCGGAGACCTGCCGCAGTGAAAGACCAATCCCGCCCACCCTCCGGCAGAAAGGAGCGGGGCCTTTCCAGGCCCCCACCAGAACTCTCGTCCGCCAGGCCGCTGACCTGTCTCTGGGAGGGATGGGGCGCCTCCAGGAGATGCCGCCCCTGGTGGTAGGCAGAAAGGAGCGGGGCCTTTCCAGGCCCCCACCGGAGCCCCTGGCCGCAGGCCGCTGACCTGTCTTCGAGAGAGGTGCGGCGCCTCCAGAAGATGCCCCCTGGTGGTAGGCAGAAAGGAGCGGGGCCTTTCCAGGCCCCCACCGGAGCCCCTGGCCGCCAGGCCGCTGACCCGCCTTCAGGAGAGGTGCGGCGCCAACGAAGGATGCCGCCCCTTGGCGGAAGAGTGTCCCCCGGAATGACGGGGGGCTGGAAAGCCCCCGCTCCTTTCCGCGCCTCCAAGAAAACAGCCGCCAGGCTTCTCCCTACCACCCACGACAAAGCCGCCCCGGTTTCCCGGGACGGCTTGGCGTGGGGTCATGAAAGGAAAGGGAACCTCTCCGCTCAGGAGAGGTGCCGGCGGCTCACTCGCCGTCCTTCTTGGCAGGTTCGTCGGCCTTCTTCTCTTCCGTCACAGCGGGCTTGGCTTCCGGCTTCGCGTCCTTCGCCTGGGCAGCGACCTTGGCCACATCAGCAGCCGGCAGGATCACCGGGGCGACCTGGAACTGGCCGCCACCGTTCTTCGGCTGGCGGATCACGGAGATGCCCAGCAGCTTGCCGGTGGAGAGGAAGACCGGGCAGCCGATCGAATCCATCACCACGCGGTAGAAGACGCGCGGGCGGGTGGTGATGCCGGTGATCTCACTGGTCAGCACACTCGGCTCGCGATTCAGGTTCTGGTCGAGACGGCCGAGCCCGATGCAGTCATCCAGCATCTCACCCTTGGCCGAGTCGTTGAGGTCCACGGAGGCGAACTTCACGCCCTTCGCTTCCTCGGAATCCATGCGGACCTTGATGAAAGCCAGGCCCAGGTCGACGTCCTTCATCACCAGGTCGGCCGGGATTTCCGTGCCGTCGGCGGTGATCACCTTGAGGTCCTTCACCTCGGAGGTGGCGTTGAGCTTCACGCGGCCCTTCGGCGTGTCGACCATCTGGCCGTTGACCATGGCCGCCTTGTCGATGCCACCCAGCGCGGTGACGATCAGGCCGGACGGGTCCACCACGGTGCCGGTGATCTCACCCTTGTCTTCCTTCTCCTGCGGCGGCGCGGAGATGCCCTCTGCGGAGACCGTGGTCTTCGAAAGGACCGACAGCCAGACGATCGCGTCCTTGTGCGATTCGGACAGCTTCAGGGCGGTGGTGCGGAGCTCGCCGCTGGAGGCGAAGGCGGTGGACGCCATCGCGGCGGCCATCAGGAGGCGTGGGATCATTCTCATCGTATGTTTCAAAGCTTGGGGTGAGTTATGGGGAAGTCGCGTGCTACTGGAAGCGCTGTACTTTCCTTTCGTTCTTCTTACCAGCGGGGCTCGATCTCCAGGAAGTGGGTGCGCGGGCCGCGGCGGACACCGAAGACGATGCTGCGGGGCTTGCTGTCGCGGAAGCCGAGCAGCTTCTTCTTCAGCACGTCGATGTCGTTGGTGGTCTCGCCATCGATGGTCAGGATGATGTCCCCGGCCGCCAGTCCGCCGAGCTGGGCCCAGCCGCTGGCCTCGACCTTCGACACGGCCAGACCTTCCGGCTCCTTCTTCAGCTCCTGCTTGGCGTCGTCGCGCTGGGACTGGGTCAGGGGCTTGGCGGTGAACTCGAACAGCTCATCCTTGTATTCGTCCAGGTCCGTGTCGTCGACCGGGCGGGTGGCGAGCGTCACCGACCAGGTCTGCGGCTGGCCATCGCGCTGGCCGTCGAAAGCCAGGGTGCTGCCCACGGGGTAGGCCAGGATCAGCTCCGGCAGGACCTCGGAATCCTCCGGGCGGCGGGCATTGATCACGCGGCCGTCCAGTTTCAGCAGCAGGTCGCCCTCTTTCAGGCCCGCCTTCGACGCCGGGGAATCCGGGCCGATCGCGGTGAGGCGCACGCCCTTCTTGCCAGGTACGCCGAGCGCCGTAGCAAGCTCGTCCGTCAGCACCTGGCTGGCCGCGCCCATGAAGGACTTCTCGGCATTGCGGGCGCGCGGCGGGGTGTTCTTCGGTCCGACCTTCACGACCGTGGCCAGCTTTTCGCGGTCGCGTTCGAACTCGACCAGCACCGGCTTGGCGGCATCCAGACCCTTGGTGAAATCCTCGGTGAAGCCGCGCAGTTCCTCCCAGCTGCGGATCGGCTTGCCCGCCACCCGCACGATGACATCGCCCGGACGCAGCGGCGGCTTGGCCTCGGCCGACGGACCACCGCCACGGACGGAATCGACCAGCGCGCCGTCCTGGTTCTCGCGGGTGTTTTCCAGCGCGGCCACGCGGGTGAAATCGCGGGAGGTGATGCCCCAGTCCCGCAGTTCGCTTTCCTTCGCCATCGTCGGCTCGCGCACCAGGGTGGTCATCTTCCAGGTCTGCGGCTGGCCATCGCGCAGGCCGGTCAGGGTCACCTCCGTGTTCGGCGGGGTGTTCAGGACCATCGCATTGAAGAGCGGGATGTCCTCGTCGGCATGGCAGTCAGGAAGAGGGGTGCCGGCGTAGGTGGTGATCAGGTCACCGGGCTTGATGCCTGCTTTCCCGGCCGGGCTGTCGGCCCACACCGAGGCGGCCAGCGCGCCCTTCGCGTCGTCCATGCCACGCAGCAGCGGCTGGACTTCCAGGCCGATCCAGCTGCGGGTGACGCT
>JAQGPE010000498.1 GCA_028293225.1 Akkermansiaceae bacterium
CGTGATTGAGCGCCTCTCAGGGCATCATCCCCGGGACATTTCCATCTCGGTGGTCACGGAATTCGAACTGCTTCAGGGCGCCGCCAGAGCACCGGCCGCCCGCCGCGATGAGGAGCACCGGAAAGTACTGCGATTCGCCTCGTTCCTGCATATCGCGGGGTTCGACTCGGAATGCGCGGCTCATGCAGCGAGGGTGAACGCCCACCTCCTGAATCAAGGTACGCCCGTCAGCATAACCGATGTCTTCATCGGGGCCACGGCCCTCCGTCTCGATTGCATTCTGGTCACCAACAACACCCGGGATTTCGTGAAAATGCCTGGCCTCCAATTGGAGGACTGGCATTGAGCCGGGAGCGCCTCCCCCACCTCACTTCGCCCCGCTCTCCGGCGTCAGGCTCACCGCCACCGGCTGACCGGCCCGCAGCAGCTTGATGCTCACCGTGCTGGCCGGCCGCAGGAAATAGAAAGCGTTCACCGCATCCGCATAGTCGCCGATCCGCCGTCCGCCGATCTCCGACAGCACGTCGCCCACCTGCAAACCCGCGCGGCTGGCCGGGGAATCCACCAGCACCCGGGCGATCTGCGGCTTCGCGTTCGACGGCAGCAGCGTCAGTCCCAGCCGGGCCTTTGCCACCGCCCCGTCGCGGATCACCGCCTCCACCACGTGCTTCGCCACCTCCGCCGGCAGCGCGTAGCCATCGCTCTCGCCCGCCGCCGTGTACGCGATCGCCACCAGGTTTCCGGAGCCATCCAGCAGCGGCGTACCCGGGGCCGGAGGCCTGCCGCCGTAGTGCACTTTCAGCAGGGCCAGCGGCAGGATCTTGCCGTCCACCTGCTTCACCCAGTCCAGCGTGGTGCCGCGCAGGCCGCCGGGGCCCTGGAGGGAAAAGCCCGCCCCGAGCGGAGCCGGACTGCGCAGGCTCATCGCCCCGGCAGCGGCCGCGCCCTCGACTTTGAAAACGACCAGCCGCGAGACCGGATCGACGAAAACCTTGGCCGCTCCGTCAGAGGATGCGCCGTCGCCACTCTGCAGCGCGGCCTTGTCCGGATCGACTCCCGGCACCGCCACCGTCACGAAATGCCGGCCATCCTCCACCGGGATCGCGACTGCCACCGCCGCCGTCCCCGGAAAGCGGGCCAGCCAAGCCTCCGCGGACGCCACTCCAGGCCAAGCGGCAGCGAGAGCCGCGATGCAGCAACGAAGAAGACGGAGCCTCATTCGAAAAGGAAAGGAGCTGCTCAGAACTCCTGTTCGCCCGTCTGTCCCTTGGACGCCGGGCTGAGGTCGAGCTCCTCGAGCTGCTGGACCGCCTTGTCTTTCGCAGGCACCACCTCGTTCCGGACCGGAACGGTCGGCTGGACCAGCTCAGGGCTGTCCCGTGGCGCCAGCAACAGGGCCGCGAGGACCGTGGCGTAGGCCAGGCCGCCCGCGTAGATCTTCCGCGAAGTCCCCACATTGGAGAACCAATCTACCAGGCGCTGCCAGTTCGCGGCCAAGCCCGTGGTCCGGACCGCCTCCTGGCGGCGGCGGCGGTGGAACTCGACCAGGAAATCCTCCATGTAGCCCTCTTCCGGCGCTTCGTGGCGCTTCAGGGCTAGGAGGTTCTGGATCTGTTCGACGCTCGGTTTCACGAAAAGGAATTAGTTAGATGATCTAAAATTTACACCTCTTTGCAAGATCTTTTTAAAAAGTCACTCACTCCTCCCAGTAGTCCTGGAGCAGCGATTGCAGGTGGAGATGCGCATAGTGGAGCCGTGAGCGGACCGTGCCTTCCGAGAGGCGAAGGATTTTCGCGATCTCGGCATGGGGCAGGCCCTGGATGTCGAACAGGGTCACCACCGTTCTATGGGGTTCAGACAGGCCCCGCATCGCTTCGTTCAATCTTTTCTGAAGCTCGTGCAGGTTGCTCTGCTTCTCCGGGTTCGCCATGTGGGCGTCGTCGATCAGCGCCGGGTCGTCCAGCACCCCGGAGTCCAGGTCATTCAGGCTCATCCCCGCGCGGCGCTTCCTCTTCTTCAGGAAGTTGAGCGTCATGTTCACCGCGATCTGATAGACCCAGGTGTAGAAGCTCGACTGACCCCGGAAGCGCGGCAGGGAGTGGTAGGCTTTGGCAAAAATGTCCTGCAGCAGGTCGTGCGTGTCCTCCTTATGCGAGGTCATGTTGTACACGAGTCCGTAGAGCTTCTCTCCGTAGCGGAGGATCAGCGCGTCGAACGCACGGGTATCGCCGGCGCGGGCGCGGGCAACAAGGTCGTCGTCCGGATCCGCTTGGGGGGAGTCGTCCGGCATTAAGGGTTATCGGGGGGAATGGGGGTGAACCGCAGCCACGCTACATGGCGCTTAAATCGTGTAAAGAAAGCGTTTTGCATGGTGAGCGCAGGGTGCGGAAAGACCGGAGGGGGGCCCACTCTTGTCCCCCTGCTGAGTCCGGGAGCTTGCTCAAACCAGCCCGTCCCCGAAACCCATCCGTCCGCCCCCTTCACCAAGCCACCGGGCGGGCCGCCTTCCTGAAGGCCACCTTCGCTAGGCACCTCTCCAAAAGGGCCAACGATTCGCTTCTCCAGCCCGAGCACGTCTTTCCAAAGGGCCAACGGCCCGGCCCCATACCAGCCTAGGCCGCAGCGCAGCGCAGGCCTAGGTCCTCCCCGCCCGGCGACAGCCGCACGACGGGCGCGGGAAAGGTGCCGCCGTTCAGGGTGCCAGGGAGCGCCCGCCTTATCCGCGTCCCGAACCTTGCCCGGGGGACATGCCGCCCACCCCTCCGGGGAAAGCCCGCCCCAACCACCGAACGCCTCGCCACCTTTCCCGCAACTCAACCCACCCGGCGTCCGTCGTGCGGCTTTGCCGGGGAACTTTGAACCCAGGCCTGCGGCCTGGGCTGGTATGGAGCCGGACCCTTGGCCCTCCCGGAATCCCACCGGTCCACCCCGGCCCCGCCTTCGCGCCCGGCGGTTCACTTCGCACTTGTCACTTTTCACTTCGCACCAAGCCCCCCCCTGCCACCACAAACCGCGCCGCCTTTCCCACTCGACCCGCGCCCGCCGTCCGGGGCATCCTCCACCCGGCTCTTCTCTTCCGCCATGTCTTCTCCCGCGTCACCCCGCAGCCCGCTCTACCGCCGTAAGCTGCTCTCCGCCGTGCTGACCCCGCTGCTCTGCCTGGCAGCCTATCTGAGCCTGGCCACAGGCGGCCTCATGACCGTGTCGATCGCCCTGACCGCAGCCAGCCTGCTCCGGCAGTTCATCCCCTACCGGCCCCAGTTCGCGCCCGCTGCCGAGGCCCTCAGCGAAAAGACCCGCAACCGTGATGAGTTGCTTTCGATATTCAGCCGGTTCGCCTGCATCCTCACTGGCTTCTGGATTTTCGACCAACTCCAGGGCTTTGAACTTCTGCGTCACATCCAGAATGACCGCATTCTGCTGACGCCCGAGCTGCTGACCTCCAGTTCACTCATTTCCCTGATCTTCGTCCTCCGCAACGTTCTGGTGCTCCGCAGTCTCAGCGACGAACAGATCGCCGCCTACCACCGTGGCGACGGCCCCATCCGCTTCGGCCCTCGCCGTCCAGTCCTCCCTGACAAGCCACCGCGCCCCGCCGCTCCCACGACGCCCCTTCCGCCCCGGCCCGATCCGTATTGATGGAGCCCCGCAGCGGAAAGGGTTTCCTGCGGCAGACCGGAGGGGGGACACTCTTATCCCCCCTGCTGAGTTCGTGCGCCTGGCTGCCGCGAAGAAAGCCGCTGAGCGATCGGGTGGATGGATGAGCTTCACGCACGCTCGCTTTCCACCAGATCAACCCACTGAGCAGGGGGACAAGAGTGTCCCCCCTCCGTTCACCCCGCCAGCCGCACCACCAGCGAGTCCCGGCCCGCCGTCTTCACGATCTCCACCACCAGCCGCGTGGGGAAGCGCTCCGCCAGACCGCGCAGCTCGTCCTCTTCGAAATGGTGCGACTTCTTCAGATTCCGCACCGTCTCCCTGCCCCCCGCCAGCCGCAGGATCTCCGTGACCCGCTCCAGCCGCGCCTTCGCCCGGGCGCTGCGACTCACCGCCAGGAAGGACAACTGCGCCTCACTGAACCACCGCACGATGCCGATGGCTGCCCGCGCCGTCTCCCCGCCCAGCTCCACCCCGTGCCCCCCACGGCCATGCGTCGCGGCATGCAGGCACAGCGCCAGACGCCAGGCATTCTCCCC
Source organism: Akkermansiaceae bacterium (assembly GCA_028293225.1). GTDB lineage: Bacteria > Verrucomicrobiota > Verrucomicrobiia > Verrucomicrobiales > Akkermansiaceae > Haloferula. The sequence goes on from JAQGPE010000498.1 coordinate 4,197, forward strand.
CCAGCGCACCGCGTAGGACTGCACGTCACTCAGCGGTCCGCCCGCATTCGACTGCCGCTTCGACTCATTGGTGAACTCCCGCAGCAGCGTCCTCGCTTCGTCCGTGGCCTCGATCCTGCGCGGCGTCGCCCCCTGCTCCCGGTACTCCTCCAGCAGGCCTAGTACCAGACGCTCCCAGCCCAGCGCCACCACCGGCTTCATCTCGTAAAAGTCCTCCGGCTCGTCCACGCTCTCCGCCTTCACGTCGCACAACAGCAGCCGCGGCAGCAGCCCGCCCTCCGTCATCCGCTCATCCTCCGCCAGACGTTGCGCCACGTCCGGCTGGATGAGCCACAGC
>JAQGPE010000514.1 GCA_028293225.1 Akkermansiaceae bacterium
TCACCCCTTCGGGACTCCCTGATCTCCTTCACATCACCTCCGAAACCATCCGGGCGGGGGAGTCAAGGAAATCGCCGGTCTTCATCCCGACCAGTTTCCCATACAGCCCGCTCTCCGGCGTCAGCAGGGTGATTTCCATCCCGTGGTGCTCGACCACCATGCCGCCCGCCGCCGGGACCAGCAGGAACCACTCGCTTTCGCCATCCATGTCGGTCTCGACCAGCGCCCCGAAATCCACGGCGTCCTCCATCGTGAAATCCGGCAGCGTCAGATTTTCAAACAGCCTCACCGCCTCGGCGGCATCCGTCACCTGCTTGGCCTGGCCGACCGCCAGGTAGGAGGCCTCCAGACTGCGGGTGTCGTACTTGCTCTCCGCCTTGCTGCCGGGATCGGTCGCCGCCGCGTGGGCGTCCAGCGCCGCTTTGGACAGACGCTCCAGCTGCGCACGGAGTTCATGGCGGATCTTTTCGAGCAGGGCTGACTTCATCGGCGGAACGGCAAGCCTTGCCCGGGATCCCGTCCGAAGCAAGAATCTCCCGGTGCCGATCATCTATATCTACAAGGGCTGCGACACCTGCCGGAAGGCGCTCAAGTGGCTGGCGGAACAGGGCATCGCCGTCGAACAGCGCCCGATCCGCGAAACCCCGCCGACCCCGGCCGAACTGACCACCGCCATTGCCGCCGTGGGCGGCGACCTGCGCCGCCTCTTCAATACCTCCGGGGGGGACTATCGCGAGATGGGACTGAAAGACCGACTGCCCGCCATGACCCCGGCCGAGGCCGTCGAGCTGCTCTCGAAGAACGGCAATCTCGTGAAACGACCGTTCTATATTGATGGCGAACGGGTTCTCACCGGATTCCAGGCCGCTGACTGGAATAGTAAACTTTGTTGAAAGATCTACGGTGGATCGGACTGGCCAAGCCGGAATTCGGGGACTAACCTGCCGCCGATGCCGCCGGACATTCTCGATCCCGCGGGCCTCGTCGAAAAAGGCGGGCCCATTATTTGGCTGCAGTGCGCTTTAGCCCTGTTTGGGGCCGTCTTTGTCGTCGAGCGCCTGTTTTTCTTCCATCGTGCCCGCATCAACGTCGGCGATCTGCTCGTCGGCTTGTCGAACCACGTCAGGCGGAAAGCCTACGCGGAAGCGATGCACGAGGCCGCCCGCGCTCCCGGACCGGTGGCGCGCGTCGCCCACTCGATCCTGCTGCGCCACCACCTGGAACGCACCGACCTGCGCGACATCGTCCAGGAAGCCGGCCAGCTGGAAGTCCCGCGCATCGAGAAAAACATGCGCGCCATCCTCGCCGTGGCCCTGCTCGCGCCGATGACCGGCATGCTCGGCACCGTTCTCGGCCTGGCGGAGGCCTTCCAGCGCATGACCGAGCGCGGCGGCTACGCGGCCCCGGCCGAGCTGACCTCCGGGGTGCTCCAGGCGCTGATCACCACCGCCCTGGGCCTCACCATCGCGATTCCAGCCTATCTCTTTTACCTCTACTTCCTCGGCCGGGCGAAACGCCTGTTCCACCGCATCGAGCGCACCGGGATCGAGATGGTCAACATGGTCTGCGACGCCCGGGCCGATACCGGCATCGTCTCCATGCGCGACGAACTGGAGTCCCGGCGCCGCCAGGAAAAGAAGCGGCTAACCGACTCGTCGCTTGAAACTTGAGTCGACACTGCCGGAGTCCCCGGGCTTCCTCCACGCGATCCCGGCCCTCAATATTTTCTCCCTGCTGCTGGTTTTTTTCCTGCTCGGGCCCTCCTTCGTGAGCCAGTCCGGCGTCGCGATCGACCTGCCCGTTTCCCGCTTCCAGATCGAGCGCCAGGCCGGCTCGACCGTCATCAGTGTGAAGCCGGGCGACCCGCCTCTCATCTGGCTGGAACGCGAGCAGGTGACTCTTTCCCAACTCGGCGACCGGCTCGACGAGCGCCGCGGCAGCGACTCCGCGCCAGCCTCGACCGTGCTGCTCCAGGTCGACAAATCCGTGCCCGTCAGCGTCCAGCGCGAAGTCGCGGAGACCGCCCTGCTGAAGGGCTTCCGCGTCTACCTGCTCGGCTACCCGGAATCCACCGACGACGCCACCCCGCCCGCGAAGGGGGAATAGAACCGCATGCTTGCTTCCCGGTCAAAACGCGAGCGCCGCGACCGTGACTCCGGTCTGGTCTTTTCCTGGCGCCTGCCCGTCGGCAACGGCATGACCATTTTCACCTCCGTGGTGCTGGTCGGTCTCATGGCGGCGGCCCTGTCGTCAGCCATCCGGATCCATGTGGAGGGAAATGCCCGCCAGCCCGAGCGCCGCGGCGCCTTCGTGATGCTGGAAAGCGGCAGTCCCGAACTGAAGATCCTGGAGCGGATCGCCCTGGAAGCCGGGCCGTTTCCGGTCCGGGCGCATCCTTCCCAGGATCCTGCCGTGAAAGGTCAGCTTCAGAGCGCCGTCACCGGCTGGATGCCTGCCGGCACGGAGTATCACCCGGCCTGGCAGAACGTGCCGGCGGAAATCCGCTGGAGCCGCGAAAAGGCCGCTCCGGCCGTCGTCCTGCCGCCCCTCCCTGATCCGGAGAGCTCGGTTCAGCCCGCCACCCCGGCGACTCCGCCACTGCGGGCAAATTCACTCGCGAGCGGGGTCTCCATCACCCCGGAGTCACCCGTCCCCGCAGGCATCGCGGCCGGGACGCGCTTTATGGTTTCCTACGACGCCACCGGCCAGATCGACCGCGTCAGCGCCTTGAAGCCGGACGAGAGATCCGGCGCCGGAGTGGCGGATTTGTGGCTGATCGGCGCCCGGGTCGAGGGGGGGGGTCCGGATGGCGGCTGGCTGGCAATGGAGGTGGGCCCATGATCGAGGTCACCCTCACCGGCCTCGCGATGTGGTCCCTGGCCGGGACGATGATCATCATCGTGTTCTTTTCCTGGATTTCCCGCTGGTCAAATCGCAATGCCGAGCGTCGTTCCCTGCGCCACCGCATGCATTGCCCGGTTTGCCTCCAGGTTTATGAAGATGCGGCGGTCCGGCAGGTCGGCCACTGTCCCAACTGTGGCGCAGCCAACGAAAAAGGCCGCAACCGCAGCTTGGGATGAGGCTTGCCACCCCCGCTGACAGCATCTAAGCAGCACCCCAATCCCGGCGGCGCCGGAGACACCCCACTCATGAGCGAAAGAAGAGTCGTCATCACTGGCATCGGTTGCTTGAGCCCGCTCGGCAATGATTTGAAAAGCACCTGGGACGGCATGAAGGCCGGCCGCAGCGGGATCGCCATCATCGAGCAGCTCGATCCAACGCCTTATGAATGCAAGATCGCCGGCGAGGTGAAAAACTTCGCTCCCGATGGCTACTTCAATCTGGTCAAGGATGCCCGCCGCTCGGACCGCTACGTCCAGTTCGGGGTGGGCGCCGCCAAGATGGCCATGGCGGACTCCGGCATCGACGTGTCGACCATCGATCCACGCCGCATGGGCGTCATGGTCGGCAGCGGCATCGGCGGCCTCGGCTTCCTGGAACGCGAACACGAAACCCTCCTCACCAAGGGCCCGAAGCGCGTCTCGCCTTTCACCATCCCGATGATGATTTCGAACATCGCCAGCGGGATCATCTCCATGGAGCACGGCCTCTACGGCCCCAACATGGCCATCGTCACCGCCTGCGCGACCTCCAACCACAACATCGGTGAAGCGTGGCGCATCATCAAATTCGGCGATGCCGATGC
>JAQGPE010000516.1 GCA_028293225.1 Akkermansiaceae bacterium
CCCACCTGCGCCAGCAGTTCCTCAGCCTCCTGCCGCCGCCCGCTTTCACCGCGCAACTCCAGCGGCACCAGCACGTTCTCCAGCGCCGTCAACGTCGGGATCAGCTGGAAATTCTGGAAAACGAAGCCGACCGCCCGGTTGCGCAGCGCCGCCCGGGCATCCTGCCCCAGCGTCTCCAGCGCCTGCCCGTCCAGCTTCACACTGCCCGCGCTGGCGTCGTCCAGACCCGCGCACAGGCCCAGCAGGGTGGTCTTGCCGCTGCCCGACGGCCCGATGATCGCGCAGGTCTCGCCCTCGTTCAGCACCAGGTCGATCCCCTCCAGCACCGTCAGATCCCCCGCCGTGGTGCGGTGCGTCTTTCTTAAACCGCTGATCTCCAGGATGGGCAGTTTGACAGCACCCGCTGCGCCTCCTACCCTCGTGACCTCGATAACTTTTTCCGCAGATGATGAATTCATGTAAGGCGATGACGCTGGGGATCCTGCTGTTCGGTTCGGCGACCGGCGCACTATTAGCCGCTGACCCGGTGATTGCAAATGACGCCGTCAAGGCTCCCGCCCGCGTGATCGTCATCGGCGACAGCATCACCGCCGGTTATGGCCTCGACCCCACCGAGGCCTATCCCGCCCTCCTGCAGAAAAAAGCCGACGCCGAGGGCCTCTCCGCCACCATCGTGAATGCCGGCGTCAGCGGCGACACCACCGCCGGCGGCCTGCGCCGCATCAACTGGGCGCTCGGCCAGGGCGCCGATGTCGTCATCCTCGCCCTCGGCGGCAACGACGGCCTGCGCGGCGTCGCGCCCAAGGAGACCGAGGCCAATCTCGCCAAAATGGTCGACCAGGCCAAAGCCAAGGCCCCCGCCGCCGTCATCATCATCGCCGGCATGCAGATGCCCCCCAGCATGGGCGAGGAATATGCCCGCGACTTCAGCGCCCTCTTTTCAAAAGTCGCCACCGACAAGAAAACCGAACTGGTGCCCTTCCTCCTCGCCGGAGTGGGCGGCGATCCGAAGCTGAACCAGGCCGACCGCATCCACCCGAATGTCGAAGGCCAGAAGATCGTCGCGGATAACATCTGGAAGGTTCTTCAGGGCGTCCTGAAATCCCGCACCGCCACCGCGGCCGCCAAGTAGTCCGGCACCTATCCCGCTTTGCCGCCACCCCTGAAAGGCCTTCAGAAAAAAGGTCCGCCGCAAGAAGACCGCCCTGGCCTCCGGGTGAAGTTCGAAGTCTTTTCCAGAAGCCCGGCCGCATGCTGGCCAAGTGGCTGACACGTCTTGTGGCTGCTCCGAGAAGCCCACGGCTAAAGGCCGCACTTCCCTTTTCAGAGGGCCAAAGGCCCGGCCCGATACCAGCCTGGGGTGACTGAGCGCAGCGATGGAGCCCCAGGTCTACTACATCCGGCGAATGCCGCACGACGGACGCGCCCTCACGCCTCGCTTCTCCCTGCATCCCGCCGCGTCCGCTCTTCTCCCCGGCCCGCCTCTCTCTCTCCTCAAACTCACCGGCCAAAGGCCGCACTTTCAAAGAACCCGCAAAAAATCCCGCCCACCTGTCCTGAACCCCGCACCCTGTTCGTCGCTTCAATGACTCCAGATCTCTCCACCCAAACCACACCACCATCATGAAATCCCAAATCACTCCCTGCCTCTGGTTCGACAGCATCGCAGAAGAAGCCGCCAACTACTACCTCTCCATCTTCCCGAACTCGAAGATCACCTCCATCGCCTACTACCCCGACACCGGCAAAGAGGAACACGGCAAGGACGCCGGCGAAGTTCTCACCGTCTCCTTCGAACTCGATGGCGCGCCCTTCACCGCTCTGAACGCCGGCCCCTCCTTCAAGTTCACCGAAGCCGTCTCCTTCCAGGTCGAATGCGACACCCAGGAGGAAATCGACTATTACTGGGACAAGCTCTCCGCCGGCGGTCCTCCCGAAGCCCAGATCTGCGGCTGGGTGAAGGACAAGTACGGCCTCTCCTGGCAGATCTTCCCCTCCATCATGCCGAAGTTCCTCACCGACCCGGACACCGGCAAAGCCGCTCGCGCCATGGCCGCCATGATGAAGATGAAGAAACTCGACATCGCCGAACTCCAGCGGGCCTTCAACGGGTGAGCCCGGGGTCGGGGGAGGGATGAAGGGCCAGGGCGGCAGCCGAGGGGGCATTCATTGCTGTCCCATGGCCCGGCCGGAGAAGCAGCTCACCGCCCCAGGCTCCGCCTTTCCTTCAACCCCGGTTACTACCCGTGCCGTAGGTAAGCGCGCCCGGTCTGTCTGTCTGCATCCGGACCGGCCGCACCGGGTTCTGTCCTAACGGAAACATATCCTTGCTTCTCTCCCGCCGGGAGCATACACGCGGGATGGCTTATCCCGGTAAAATACGCGTGAAAACGGCGGCAGTCATGGGCGGTTGCTCATGATCGGCGTGGTTGTCATGCCGCGTTCCTCACGGAGGCCGGGCAATTCAGAAAGCGACAACATCAAACAACAGATCGTTTATGAAACAATACGGCGCGGAATTCTTCGGGACATTTTGGCTGGTTCTCGGCGGTTGCGGCAGTGCGGTCCTGGCGGCCGGCTTTCCCACCCTCGGCATCGGCTTCGTCGGGGTCGCCTTGGCCTTCGGTCTGACCGTCCTGACCATGGCCTATGCCATCGGTCACATATCGGGATGTCATCTGAACCCCGCGGTCTCCGTCGGCCTGTGGCTCGGGGGGAGATTTCCTTCCTCGAAGCTCCTGCCCTACATCCTGGCACAGGTGGCCGGTGGCATCGCGGGAGCGGGGGTTCTCTACCTCATCGCATCCGGCAAGGCGGGTTTCAGCCTGGCGGGCGGCTTCGCTTCGAACGGCTACGCGGATCATTCTCCGGATCACTACTCCATGGCGTCGGCCTTCATCACGGAAGTGGTCATGACCGCCATGTTCCTGCTCATCATCCTGGGCGCCACGGACAAGCGCGCACCCCAGGGCTTCGCGCCCATCGCCATCGGCTTGGGCCTGACCCTCATTCACCTCATCAGCATTCCGGTGACGAATACGTCGGTCAATCCGGCCCGCAGCACCGCCGTGGCGATCTTCACCGGTGGCTGGGCACTGAGCCAATTGTGGCTGTTCTGGGTCGCCCCCATCGTGGGCGGTGCTCTCGGCGCGGTGGTCTATCGCTCCCTGAGTGAAGAAAAGAGCTGACCACTCCCGGCCTCCGGACCCGGAAAAAAGGCGGCCCCCGATCCCGGGAGCCGCCTTGAGCCAAGCGCGAACCGGCCGGCCAATCAGGCGGCTTTGGTCTGCCGCTTGGTCCCGTTGAAGATCTCCACGATCTGCCCGACCGAGATCGGACCCAGCGCTTCGAGCTGGGTGCCGTCGCCGTAGGTCTTCACCGCATACTCGGCGATCGCCTGGTGGTCGTCCTCGTGGAAGCCGAGATCCGTCAGCGACTGCAGCAGGCCGTTGTCCGCCAGCCACTGCTCGAAGCGGATGATGAATCCCTCCGCCTTCGCCGCTTCATCCCCCGTGAGTCCGAACAGCCGCTCCCCGAGCTGGGCGAAGCGCTCCTGCGCCCGGCCCTGCTGGATCAGCCAGCGGAAGTACGACGGATACAGGGTCGCCAATCCACGGCCGTGAGCCAGATCCGGCACGAAGCCGCTGAGCGCGTGCTCGATCGAGTGCAGCACGAACTGCGAGTTCTGGCGCCCCGCCACCTGGTAATCGTTCAGTGCCAGCGTAGAGGCCCACAGCAGGTTGCCGCGCAGATTCACATCGTCCGGATTCTTCAGCAGCTTCGGCAGCGTCTCCAGCACCGTGGCCATCACCCCTTCGGAGTGCCGGTCCGCCAGCAGCGAGCCGCTGCCGCCGAGCAGGTAGTTTTCAAAAACATGGCTCAGGATGTCCGCCGCGCCATCGCGGGTGGTGGTCGGGGAAAGCCCGGTGGTGAACGCCGGGTTCAACCAAGCCGTCAGCGGCTTGAGGAACTCCGCCGCCAGGATCGATTTACCCTTCGCTTCACGGTTCGAAATCACCGCATAGGGCGTCACCTCGGAAGCCGTGGCCGCCGTGGTCGGCACCGCCGCGATCGGCAGGGCGCCCTGCAACTGGAAGGCCTTCGGCTCACCCAGCACAAACGGCCAGATGTCGGCTTCACCGGATTTCGCCAGAGCCGCGATGGCCTTGGACGCGTCCATGACGGAACCGCCTCCGACCGCGACCACGAAATCGGCGCCGGCTTTTTTCAATTCCACGGTGGCCCGGTCGATCGTCGCCGACTCCGGGTTCGGCTCGATGCCGCTGAAGAAGGTGGTCTTCACTCCGGCCGCTTCCAGCGCCCCGGACACTTCGCCCAGATAGCCCAGCCGCTCCACCGTGCCGCCACCGGTGACGACAAAGGCGTGCTTGCCCAGCTTTGCCGTGGCTTCCGCGAAAGCCGTCAATTGATCCGCACCAAAGAAAATCCGGGTCGGAGTGTAGATGCTGAATGAGTTCATGGTCGAATGGATGGTTTGGTTGGTTGTATGGATACTAGGGAGAGTTTCAGAGCCCGGCCTCCGATGGTGGCATGGCTTGCCTTTGGGGCGTGATCAGCCCGCTGTGACGAAAAAAGTCAGGAAGAGCAGCGCAGGAAATTTTAGTGTATATGCACATATAAGGGGAGAAATTCAGCTCAGCGTGTCGGCCAGGCGTCTCAGGTCGTTGATCAGCCGGTTCGTCGCTTCAGAGCCGAACATCGCTTCGATCCGGTCCTGAATCGCGCACCAGGCCGGGAAGCCTTCTGCCAGAATCTTGGTTCCTTTCTCGGTCAGCTCGATCCGCTTCTCCCGTTGGTCTTCACCACGGGTCACCGTCAGAAAGCCGTCCTTCTCCAGCGGCGCCAGGTTCCGGGTCAGCGTCGTGCGTTCCACATCCAGTTGCTTCGCCAATTCCTGCACCGTGGCCGGCTGCACCTTGGTCAGGGCATACAGGAGGGAAAACTGGGTGTTTCTCAGACCCATGAAGCGGTAGGCGTCATCGTAAACCTGCGACACCAGCCGCGATGCCCGCCGCAGATTGAAAGCCAGACACACCTCGTCCACGTCCTCCGAGGAACGGGTGGGGGCAGGTTTGGACCGGCGGGGCATGCGGGAAATGTGCGTATGCACGTAAAAAGGTCAACGGAATTATTTTCCGATCGGTACAAATAGCGGTTCCCGGTCCGCGTGAGGCACGCATGGCGATTTGTCCTGCCGTCCTAAAAGGACGACTCATAAAAGCCCAGGGCAAGCGCAGCGCCGCCCTGGGTACGACCCGTGCCGTAGGCACGCACTCCGGTCGCTCGCGACCGCTCCCGGCACGCGGGACGCGCCATTCCCGTCACGCATGCCATTCCTTGTCCAACGAGCCGGCGAGGGGATTCTCGTCAGCCCCCGCCAAATTACTAGAAATGCAGTATCAAAATCACAACGCCTCCGCAGCCGCCGGCGGCACATACCTCGCCCGCGCCTCTCTGACCGCCTGGTGGTTCTCATCCGCCCACTCCACCAGCGGCTGGAATTTCTCCAGCAGGCTCGTCCCCATCGCCGTCAGCGCATACTCCACCTTCGGCGGCACAGTCGGATAGACCTTCCTGGTCACCAGCCCGTCCTGCTCCAGGGTCCGCACCGTCTTCGCCAGCATCCGCTGCGAAATATCCCCGATCGCCCGCTTCAGCGCCGTGAACCGTACCGGCCCCCTGCAAAGATTCAGCAATACCAGCAGACTCCAGCGGTCGCCGATCCGGTCCAGCACATCGCGCACCGGGCACTTCTCCGCATCGGGACTGCCGCGCTGCACACTCGGAATGATCAGATTCACCATGACGATCGTGATGGGTAAGGATAGGGTGGTTACCGCCAGGATACCGGGTGCCGTTGAGAACCCCTCTTGTGGGAAATTCCCGTCGGCGGTATTCATTCGGAACCGGGTAACCAATAATCACC
>JAQGPE010000557.1 GCA_028293225.1 Akkermansiaceae bacterium
CCCGATCATGACAGAGATCAGGGCGGCGAACGGAGTTAACGACATGAACCAAGCAACCACGGGCGCTGCAGGCTGTCGATCCAGTTTGCCGCCCTTCCTGGGGATTCGATTCCTCACAAACAAAGGATTGCACAATAATAATATTCCGCGATCCAGCGCAATCCGTTGCAGCAAGGTCATTTCAGCACCGACGGGTGGCGGTTTATGCTTGAACTGCACAATAATGATTATTATTGTGCATCCAGTTTTCCCGGAAAAACAGCCCCAAAACGCGAGTTTTCCGGGCCTCCGGAGCCGCTATATCCGAATATTCGATGCAGGACCCCTTTCAGCACGCCCGGGATCTCGCCAGCCGCTGGCGGGAAGCGAACGGCGCGACCGGCGGAGTGGTCTTGGTCGTCGATGGGCTGTTCGTCGGCCATGCCCCGGAGCTGCCGCCGGCAGCGATGTGGGTCCCTGGCTGCCTGGCGATCGCCGGCGACGGCCGCGCCCACTACATCCACCACGACTGGCGCCGCCCGCTGGAATGGATCGACCTCGAGCCGCCAGCTCCGGAAGCGGGGGCTGCTCCCCCGCCCTCTCCCGAACCTCACGGCGATCCTGCCGCTTCTGAAACCGAATCCACCACCGAACCATGAGCACCGCCCTTGAACCACTCGAAGCCGCCCTGCCGCTTCTGACTGACACCCTCCGCCGCCATTGGTCCACCGGCCAGGGCAAGCGGGTCCGCGCCATCGTTTGGAGCCTCTACGGCGGCGACCATTCGGTGGGCTTGGGCAATGCGCTCTCCGGTCTTGATGACGCGCTGGGCCGCGCCCTCGGCACGGCCATCGCCGCGCGGATCGCCGCCGGGGCGGCCGTCGAGCCGCTGCTGAAAACCGTGCTGGAGGAATCCGGCGAGCTGGCCCGCTTCGAAGCCGCCGCGGACAAGATCCCGGCCCACCTGCCGACCCCCTATCCACCGCCCGACCTGAGCGCCCGCGAACTGCGCGAGCTGGCCGAGGCCCTGGACATCCTCTACCCCGAAAACTGATGGAACGGGAGCCCATCACCTCGATGCTGGCGCGGATCGCCGAGATCCGCGGCGAGATGGACGGCTGGGAAGGAACCTTGCGCTCCCTCCCCGGAGGAACAGATGCCTGTGAAGCGACCACCAGCGGCCTGATCGACATGAAATGGTGCCTTGAAGCCGCCCTGGAGGCGGACGGAAAGGCAGCCGGAGAACCATGACCGATTACAGCAAGATCCTGGCCGCCGCGAATGCGGCCGCCGAACAGCGACGGCTCGCCGCCCCCACGCGCACCGCGTACCGGCGCACCTGGACGAAGCTGGTGGCGAGCTGCGCGGCCGAAGGCCTCGATCCCGCCGCCTTGCCCACCGCGCGGGCCGCCGCGCTCTATGCCGAATGGACCCGCCGCAAGGGCCCCTCGCACCACCTTCAGACCAAGGCCGCGCTCGCCTTCCTCTACCGCGTGCTCGATGCCAAGAACCCCTTCGCCGAGTGCCTGGCCCCACCCTTCCGGCCTGATGCGGTGGAGATCAAGCACCTCGAATCGGGCAACGTCGCCGCAGTCCTCCTACACCTGCAGGAGCATCGAACCGACTACTACGGCCACTTGGCCTTCCATCTGGCCGAAGCGCTTTTCTATTCGGCCTGCCGCTACCATGAATGGACGCAACTGCCGATCGAGCGGCTGGTGCGCAACGCAGCGGGAATCCCGTTCGCGGTCCTGTTCAAGGTCAAGGGTGGCGGCTTCGTGGACTAGCCGCTGCTGGAGCGGCTGGGACTTTCCCTGGCGGAGTGGTTCCGCTTCCGCGAGGCGTTCAAGGGCCACCAGCTCCGTAGGGGCGGGATGGAGTTCGCCGGCAGCGGCCTGCTCTTCCCCGGTCGCGACGGCGGCTATTATTCCAACCAGGCTTTCAACCGGCGGCTGAAGGCCGCCTGCAAGGCCGTCAACGCGCCGGTTATCACCGCCCACGGATTGCGCCACAGCGCGGCGACCCTGCTTCTCAACGAGCGCGATAGGAATCTCAAGGAGATCCAGGAGCTGTTGCGCCACAAGAATCTCGCCACCACCGCGCGCTACACCCACGTGGACCGCGAGCGGCTGAAGGGTGTGGTTTCCGACCTCGATATCCCCTCCCCCGTCCGATGAGGCCCGCCAAGTCCCAACGCAAGGAGCTGACACCCGCGCCGCAGGTCGCGGCGCGAGCGGTAATCCAGATCCTGATGGCCACCGGCAAACGCTATACGGTGGACGGCCTGCGCGAGAAACTGCGCGAGCTGCTGCGAATGGAAGGGAATTCCGAGATCCGGGCCGTCGCCTCGATGAGCAGCGTCGAGCTGATCGCCGCCCTGCTCGACGCCAATACCGGGCTGGAGAAGTTCGGGATCCGGATCGGGATTTCAAACGGGCAGGTTTCCCTGGGCACGACCGAAGTGGAGCCGATGGCGTTGCGGACCTACATCGCCAGCCTCCAGCCGGTGGACGCCGGCAGTGGCGACCTGAGTCAGGCAGCGATGGAAGTGCTCGGCTGTATCGCGCTGAAGCAGCCGATCGCCCAGATCGAGATCGACCACATTTTCAATGCCGACAAGCGGGGCGTGGTCGGCCGTTTGCGCGAGGCCGGGCTAGTGGAGGAGTTTGCCAGCGAAGGGGGAAGATTGATGTTCGCCACGACCGAAAGATTCCTGAGGCGCTTCGACTTGAAAGACCTATCGGAAAT
>JAQGPE010000560.1 GCA_028293225.1 Akkermansiaceae bacterium
CGTCGCCAATGCGAACGGAACTCCGGGCGTAGAAATTTCAAAACCGCAGGTGAGCGATTCACCCGCGGTTTTTTCGTCGGGAGGGTTGGCTCCCGGTCAGAGTGATTGAGAGAAAGGACTCTTAGACCAGCACCAGGCGGGAATCATTGTCCAGCTTGGCCTGGAGAGCTTCCCAGCCGCCGGGGTTCTGCAGGTTGAAGACCCGGAGATAAAGGGTCGCCACCTTTGGATCGTAGGCGGCGAGCAACTGATCGACCGCGGCATCCAGCTTGGCGGCGTCCAGCGTCTCCGGCAACTCGCCTTCGACGGAGCCCTTGCCATCGTGCGGGATCTCCATGGCGTCGCAGAACTTGGCCAGCATTTCCTGGTTTCCGGCCATGAACCAGGCCTGGAGCAGGTGCTCGCCGATCACGCCGGCCATCTTCGACTGCAGGCTCTTCAACAGCCACGCGTATTGATCCGGCACGGACTTCTTCTGGATGAAGGCCAGCCGCATCTTGCGGCTCTGGGCGATCGTCGCGAGGGCCGAGCGGTAGACGTTCCGGTCATTCTGGCGAAACCAGTCGAACATCTGGGTGATGAGGGCGGGATCGGCGGCGCTGTAGAGTTCGTAGGCTTTCACGGCGGAAGATTGCGGTCGCGCGCATCCAAGCCGGTCACGGCGGCTCTGCCAAAGTTTAAATGTCTGGCATCCGCCGGTTTTGACTTTTGCCGGGGCATGCCCTACGAATCGCCCGGCAGTCAAAAGTACCCGTAGCTCAGTTGGATAGAGCATCCGCCTTCTAAGCGGACGGTCGCTGGTTCGAATCCAGCCGGGTATGCTTTCACCTTTTACCGAAGATTGCTTCGGAAGTGAACGGCACATGGCGCCCCATGGCATGGCGCGTCCCGCCATTCAGGCGGCGTGTTCGACCCGGAGCCGGTCCCCGGATTGGGTCAGAATCGCTCCTTTCCATAAAAGAGCCGGAGCGCACTCACGCCCCGGCTCCTCTCGATGACCAAATACCCCAGGAAACTCGACTCAAGGAAAGACGGCCCGATAGAACCGTGCCGCGGGCAGCGCGGCCGCGTCGGTCATTTCAAAGCGGCCATCCTCCCCGGCCTGGACGGTCGCGCGGGTCGTCCAGGCCGCCTCGCCATCCATGGTCTCGCTCGACTGAATGCGGTAGATGCGCCCCGGCACGCCGGAGAAAACCACCTGCAGGGACCGGTCCGGCAGCGCCGTGATCGACACCGCCGTCTGCACCGGCGCACCCGCCGGGATGATGCCGACCTGCACGGTGCGGGTGAAGACTCCGCCCGCCGCGTCACGAATCACATACGTGAAGGAATCCGGCCCGGTGCTGCCGGCCGGCGGCGCGTAGTGGATCATCCCGTTCACCACCGTGATCGCCGCCCCATTTACGCTCAACGGACCTGCGGAAACGAACTCATACGGACCGCTCCCATCGTTGGCCAACAGCGTCGCAATCCGCAGATCCAGCGGCGTGCCGGAATCGTGCGAAACCTCATCCGTGCCCGGCTCCGTGACCGAGCCCGTCGTGAAGGAATACCGCCCCGCTCCGACTGCGAACTTTGCGGCGCCGCCCTCCATGCCCAGCGCGGTGATGCCCTCGACCTGCGCCACCGGCACGCCCGACTCCATCACCTCATCCACGCTGCCAGCCGGGACGTAGATCGTCGCCGTGGTATTCGCCGGGATGGTCGTGTTCAGCACAAAGCCGCCGGTGTATTTCCGCCATGAGCTTTCGATCAGGCCATTCATGGAAACGAAGCTGCCGGCCGCGCTGCTCATCGTCCCGCCGGGCTGCGGGCGGATCACGATCTTCTTGTAGCCCGCCGAGTCGGCCTCCTGATCGATGCCCGCCACGGAGCTGTAGAGCCACTCGCCGCAGGAGCCGAGCGAGTAGTGGTTGAAGGAATTCATCGCCGGTGTCTGGAAGCCCGCATCCGGCGTCCAGCCGTCCCAGCGCTCCCAGATCGTGGTCGCGCCGTTCCTCACCGAGAACAGCCAGGACGGAAAAGTGTCCTGCGTCAGCAGCTCGTAGGCGGTCTCATTCTTCCCGCCGCCGGTCAACGCCGGCAGCAGATAGCTGACCCCCACGAAGCCGGTCGAGAGATGATTGCCCTTCGCGATCACATCGTTTTCCAGCAGCGTCGCCACCTTCGGCTTCAGCGCGTCGGACAGCAGCTCGAACTTCAGCGCCATCGCATACGCGCACTGGGTGTTCGTCGCGGTGGTGTTGAAGACGCCGGTGGTTTGATTCACATACTTGTTGTTGAAGGCCGTCTTGATGGTCTGGAAAAGGGCCTCGTAGGTGGCCGCGTCCGCCGTATTTCCCAGCGCCGCCGCCGCCTTCGCCACCAGCCGGGTCGAGTAGGCATAGTAGGCGGTGCCGATCAGTTCCTTGTCGGTGTCCACGCCGATCGACAGCCAGTCGCCGTAGTCCGAGCCACGGCCGCGATCGCGAATCGAGTTCAGCGAGTTGGTCTTGCAGTAGGCGATCCACGACTTCATGGCCGCATAGTTGTTCGCCAGGATCTGCTTGTCCCCGTAAGCTTGGTAAATGGTCCACGGACAGATGACCACCGCATCGGCCCACGCCGGGGTGCCGTAGCTGACGGTCACCTGCGGGGCCACGTCCGGCACCGCGCCGGTCGTCAACTGGTCGTCGGTCAGGTCGGCCAGCCACTTGGTGTGAAAGGCGGCGATGTCGGCATTGTAAGTGGCCGTCTTCACGAAGACCTGCGCATCGCCGGTCCAGCCCAGCCGCTCGTCGCGCTGCGGGCAGTCGGTCGGCACGCTCAGGTAGTTGCCGCGCTGACCCCACTTGATGTTCGACATCAGCTGGTTGATCGAGCCATCGGAACAGGCGAAATCCCCCGTCTCCGCCGTGTCCGAAGCGAACACGATGCCGGTGACCGCATCCAGCCCCGGCTGCGTCGCCAGTCCGGTCAGCTCCACATACTGGAAGCCGTGAAAGGTGAATTTCGGGGTCCAGATTTCGTCGCCGGTGCCCTTGCAGATGTAGGTGTCGATCGCCACCGCCGTGCGCAGGTTCGCGGTGTAGACGGTGCCCGCCGGGCCATCGGAGCCTGCGCCGCCCGTGTTCAGGCGCTCGCCATGACGCAGCGTGATCCTGGTCCCGGCCGGCGCATTGACCTTCAGCCGCAGCACGCCGACCATGTTCTGGCCCATGTTGAAAGTCCACTTGCCCGGCGCGGGCTGGCTGACGGTCTGCGGCGTGATCTCCATCAGTTGCCGCACCGGCTCCATGCGCTGCCCGCTGATCGGCCGCTGCGCCTCGCCGCGCAGGATCACCGGGGTCCAGTCGGCGTCGCTGACGGCCGCAGTGCTCCAGCCGGCCACCTCCTTGCGCGCATCGTAGTCCTCACCCACCTGCACGTCGGTCGCCAGGATCGGGCTCTGGGCCATCTTCCAGGTGCCATCGGTGACGATCTTTTCGGTACTACCATCCTGGTAGGTCACCTCCAGCTGCGCCATCAGCCCGGAACTGCCGCCCCAGTACTGGAACAGGGAACCGACCTTGCCGGAGTAGTAGCCATTCGCCACCTGCGCGCCCAGCACATTGGCCCCGCTGGCCAGTTGCCCGGTCACGTCATAGGCCTGGTAGTTCAGCCGCTTGGTGTAGTCGGTCCACTCCGGCGCCAGCGTGTGGTCGCCCACCCGCGTGCCGTTCAGTTGCAGCTCGTAAAGGCCCAGCGCGGTGGCGTAGAGCGTCGCACTGCGGACCGGCTTGGTGAGGGTGAAGGATTTCCGCACATACGGCAGGTTGTTCGCCTGCGCCAGGTCGCCGGGAAAAGTGAAGCCTCTGTTCTCCGGGACGAATTTCACCCAATTCTTGCCATCGCGAGTGAACTCCAGCCTCAGGCGTTTGACGTTGCCCAGGGAGGGATCCGTGCCGCCAAAAGTCGCGTTGTTCACGGTGAGGCTGTATCCCCCGCCCGCTCCCAGCGTGTTCAATTTCGCCAGCACGTCCACGGAGGTGCCGCTGCCATTGGCCGCCTCGTAGCGGGCGGCCGTCAGCGCCGCGACCACCGGCCTCGGCAGGTCGATCGGGTAGTTGAAAGTCGTGTTCTCCGCCTTGATCAACACCCCCGGCACGCCATTGGCGGTGTAGTTGATCCGCAGTTGCTTCACCTGGTTCGGCGCCGGGTCCGGGCCAAAGGCGGCATTGCTCACCTGCACAGTGTACGGGCCTGCGGGCTTGGAGGTCAGCACCGTGGTGACATCGCGGAAGGCCGTCGCGGGGTTGGCCACCGACTCGTAGCGGGCGCTGGTCACCACCGCGTTGGTCGCCCCCTGCAGATCGCCCGGCAGCAGCACGCCGCTGTCTTCGCCAAAGGTCTTGCTGAAGGTCACTCCGCCCAGTTGGTACTGGATGTACAGTTCCTTCCTGATGTTGTAGGCCGGGTCGCTGCCAAAGGTGCCATTGTTCACCGAGATGGCGTAGGTCCCCTCCCCCAGCATCCCGATCAGCCTGGCCTTCACATCCAGCGCGCCGGTTCCCGTGGTGCCGCGGTAGCTGGCAGCCAGGATCACCGGGATCGCCGCGCCGGGATCCGCCGGCGGAGAGACGATGGTGCCGTCGATCCATTTCGCGGTCCAGTCGCTGTTCTGCAGCAGACCCACGCTCCACTTCGCCGGGACGCTCCACGCGGAAGCCGCACCGTCCTTGTCCCACGAGCGGACCTTCCAATACGCCACCGCGCGCGAACCCATCGCCGCGCCGCCGTAGGCGATCTGGCTGGTTGTATCGCCGGTCATTTTGCCGCTGTCCCACAGATCGCCGCTGTCGGCTGCCAGCAACTCCGGCGTCGAGGCGACGATGACCTGCCAGGCGGTCTGGCGGTCGCCGCGGGTCAGGGAATCCACCAGCCAGGAAAGCCGCGGCTTCGCCTGGTCCAGGCCGATCGGGTCGACCAGGTACTCGCTGCGGAGCTTGCTGACCTGGAGCACCGCGTCGGCACGCAGGGTGGCAGCCGCGGTGGTGAAGAGCGCGGCCGCTGCGACCGGCCAGAAAGGATTCCCGCGGAGGCGCCGGGCCAGAGGAGAGACGGTGGACAAGGGCATGCGCGTGGGGATTTTCTTCAGAGCGGTTTTTCGGTCGAAACAGGAGCTTTCAGAGAGTGCTACGGGAAGAAGGCCACCGGTACTATCAGTACCGGTGGCCTTCACCCTTGAAGACGAAGTCGGATTAGCGACGCCGCCGCACCACGCCGGCCAAAGCTCCCACCGCGCAAAGGATCGACAGACTCGGCTCGGGAACCGTATAGGCGGCAAGCTCCATGGCTCCGTTGTAGCCATTGCGGCCGCCGAAGAAATCGAACTTCAGGTTGGTGATCGCCGCTCCGCCGGCGAGGGTGCCGGTGTCATCGCTGATGGTGACCATGTTGGTCACGGCTCCGTCTCCGCCGATCCATTTGCTGAAGGTCTTGGTAGGATCGTTTCCGGCGGTGCCAACCGTGGTCAGGTTCTGGCGGGCCGGGTCGCCGACCAGCGAGTAGTGCGGGGCGGCTGGATCGAACAGCAAGGTGTAGTTTGCTCCGTTGTCCGTGGAGTAGGAGACATTGAAAAGGACGTCCGAGCGCGCCCCGTCCGTCCATCCGCCATAATAGACGATCGATGACAGCTGTTTGGGGCCGAGAAGGGAAAAGATCACCTGGGTTCCGCCGGTTCCGCCCACCGTCGCCAGTACCGGTTTGGTCAGTGGGCTGATCCCGTCGGTGAGGTTGCCAATGGCGCCGCTGCCTGCTTCGACGCCGAAATTACCGGTCGAAGAAGTCGCACTCAGTCCATAGAGAACGTTGTTGGTGGTGGTGAAACTGTTGGTCCAGAAATCGGGATTGGTATTGGACCCGCCGCCACCGCTTTGCGGGTAATAAACCGAATCGGTTTCGAGCGAGTTGATGACCGTGGCGGCCGTGAGGTTCGTCACCGGTGCCATCGCCACAAGGGCGAGGAGTAACAGGGGGAGGTTATTCTTCATGTGTTTTTCTGGTGTGTTTTTTTCGTGCGATGCTGAGGGGTCTCGTTGCCGGGGGATCGGTCGATTTACTGCTGCTCCACGCGGAAGAAGCGCTTGCCCGCCGCGGCAAAACTGAAGGTCGAGGACGTCTGGCCCGGTGAGCCGGCGATCCCGGCCACCACTTCGCTCCAGGTGGACAGATCGGTCGATGAGGTGATCCGGTAGGTCTTTCCGGCGGCGCTCTGCCATACCAGGGTCGCCTGACCGGTTTTCAGATCGAAGCTGCTCGAGACGATCTTCAGATCCGGCGTGACGGCCGATCCCGAAGTCAATGTCCAGGCGGTGATGTCATGGGCTTCGCTCAATCCCCCGGTCGATGCGGAGAATCCAACGTAGGCGCTTCCGGAAGCGTCCACGGCGCCGAGGCTCGCCAGGTCCACATTGAGCTGATCGACCACGACCACATTGTCCACGGAGATCGTCAGGCTGCCGGGCAGGTAGGTGACATGCACGCGGTAGGGAGCGCCCTGCCCGGTGAGATCCTGGATACGGCCGGTACTGCGCAGGGTCAGGCCCTGGACCGTGGTGAGATCGACGGCCACGAGCTGAGTTCCGTTGCCACCGACCCGCAGCCCGGCGCCGCCGCTGGAATAGGTATCGAAAGCGATCACCAGCGCTTTGGAGACGAGGGCGTTCTGGACCGTGGTCACCGGAAGGTCGCTGCCGACCGAAGCGTTTTGGATCACCAAGCCGAGGCCATCCGCCCCGATCGCACCATCCGTGCGGCTGATCTGCATGTCGAAGGTGGTGTCAAATCCCGCCCCTACGACCTGGCGCTTGCGAAACCAGGCAGTGCCGTTTTGACCATTCACCTCGCCGGTCAGACGCAGACGCTTCGCGTCGGCAGGCAGCGGCCGCAGCAGGTGATCGTTCAACACCGCCGCGCCTCCAAGCAGCGCAAGTTCATTGCCGGACGGGTCGAAGCTGGAATAAGCAATGCTGGAGACAGCCGGACTGATGACCGCGACATCGAGCTTCCGCGTTGAGACCTTTCCGTTGGCCGCGGTCGAAGTGAGCGTGTAGGACGTCGTCGCCGTCGGATGAAGAGTGAGGACGCCACTCGCAGCCGCGAGCGTGGTGGTCGTTGCGACATCGGAAAGCTTCGCGGTCTGCGCACCGCTGGCATCGTAACCCAGATAGAGGGCGTCACCTGTCACGAGGGTGGTCGCGCTGGCCTGAAGGCTCGCAACCGGGAAAAGCGTCACGCCCGGAAAAGGGATGGGGATCGACTCGGCCTGGCGATTCCGGCTGAAGTCGTAGTCGAAGGCCATCACGTTATCGACCAGGGTCCAGGTCACGCCGTCGTTGCTGCCCTCAAAGGTCCAGTTCACCGGGTCTTTCCCATCGTCGTCATTGGCCGCGACGAATGAATAGCCGTCGATCGAGACCGGCTGGGTTCCGAAATCGAAGATCAACGGAGCACCGTTGGAATCCAGCCACTTGGTGGTGAAGTCGCCGTCGATGACCTTGGTGAAATCTTCGGCCGCGCTTGGATTGCTACCGCCGGGATTGGTGACCGCCGAGGCCGCCACCCTGGTGCCATTGCGGTAGAAATTCAGTTCGGCGAGCTGAGTGGCAATCCCGCCGCTGCGGGTCTTCTTGGTCTTGTATTGCAGATAGCGATAACTGACGACGCCGCCAACGACGGAGCGCACCGTCGTGGAAGCCTGCTTGGTGACCGCGCCCGCAACGGCGGTCAGCTGGTAGGTGGTATCCCCGAGCGGAAGGGTCAGAGGTTGATCGCCATTGCTCTCAACCGCACCGATCCCGGGAGAAATGCTGACCGAATCGGCAAATCCAACCTGCCAATAAAGAAAGGGACCATTTCCCTGCTGGGTGATCTGGGCGTCCGTCTCGAACTGGTCGATGCTGAGCGGTCCCTGGGCCAGCATCTCCGCGGTGATGCTGCTCACCCCCACATCCGCTCCGCCGTTCTGGACGCGGACCCGGTCCAGCGAGAGCCCCGCCGTGCCGGTAAGACTCCCCAGAACGGGACCCGTGAGCGTCGCCCCTGCATAGAGGGTCGTTTTTCCGGTTTCAGAGTCGTAGATGACGGTGACCAGACCCGTCGGGGTGGCCGGAGTCGCCGTGACTGCGCCGCCGCCCGTGAGTTCGCAGGAGACGGAGCCGCCCCTGCCACCAACGCTGCCGACGAACATTTTTTCGCTATCGCCGCTGTAGAGCGATACTCCCGCGTAGCCGGAACTGAAGGTCAGCGAGGTGAAATCGATCGTGAGCTTCAGCAGTCGCGGGCTGCCGGTGAACGCCTGGCTGAAGCCCGCAAACGCCGAGCGGTCCCCCCCGGCGGTATCGATCGCACCATTCGTGATCGTGATCGCGGCTCCTCCGGGTTGGGTCCAGGCCTGGCCCACCGGCGGGACACGGCCGGCGAGGGTGGCCCCGGCGGCCGCGGTGAAGTCGTCCGAGAAGACCACCTGACCCGAGGAGAGGCCGGAGATCAACAACCCGCCTGCGACGACGAGCCACCGAAAGCCACGGTGAAAGCAGGGAAAAGAACTCATGACAAAAACAGGTCAAATTTTTTGGGGGATTTTCTTTCGGAACCACTCCGATTCAGCCCTGCACAGCCTTTTGCGGCGCGAGCACTCGTCATCTTCAAGGTGCTATTGCGGGTTCCGCGTTTGCGACCCGCCATCATTCGGAAACTTTTTTTTGCCGGATCGGGAGGGCCGAATCCTCTTGTTCCCCTTCCGGCCGTCCGCTAGCTGTGCCGTTGTGACCGGCATCGCGGATATTTTTGACCGCATGAACCGAGGGGACGACCAGGCAGCGGACAGCTTGCTGCCATTGGTCTACGAACAGCTCCGCCGGCTGGCCGCGTCCAAGATGCGGAATGAGTCAGGCAGTCAGACGCTCCAGCCCACCGCGCTCGTTCACGAAGCCTGGCTCCGCATCGCCGGAGACAGCGCCGGCACCTGGCAAAACAAAGCGCATTTTTTCAACGCCGCCGCCCAGGCAATGCGCAGGATTCTCGTCGATCGATCGCGAACCAAATCCGCCCTGAAGCGCCAGCCCCGGCACGATCTTTTCGTTCTGGAAAGCGGCGCCGAAATCGAACCCGGCGACCACATCCTGATGATTCATGAGGCGTTGAACCGCCTGGAAATTGAGGATGCCGATGGAGCCCAGATCGTGATCCTGAAATTCTACAGCGGCCTGACGACCGCCGAGATTGCCAAGATGTCGAATCGAGGGATTCGCTCGGTGGAGCGGCACTGGAATCTCGCTAAAATCCGGCTTTACCAGATTCTCAGTGAAGATGGTTTTGGCGGCAACTCCCCGCCCGCGCCATGAGCATCGACACCTCACCGGCGATCGAAATCGAGGGCGCCATCCTTGAGACCGCGGTCTCACTGGACGAGACTTCCGTGCGGCAGGCATTTCTCGATCGCGCCTTCCGGGATGATCCCGCCGGGCTTGCCCGGATGCAGTCTCTGGTCAGCTCGGCGCGGCAGGCCGCGACCTTTTTTGTCGAAGCCGGTGAATACCGGGCCGACCTCGCGGCGACTCTCCTGACCGAAACGGGCCTGTCCGACCCTTCCCCCCATCGTCCCGACCCTGATGGTCCGGGGTCGATCATTGGGATCTACCGGCTGATTCGCAGGATCGGCGAAGGCGGCTGCGGAGTCGTCTACGAAGCAGAGCAGGATCAATTGATCCGGCGGCGGGTCGCGATCAAGATCATCCGGCTGGGCATGGACACGGAGGCCGTGATCGCCCGCTTCGAGATCGAGCGCCAGTCGCTGGCGATGATGAATCACCCCAACATCTCGCGCATTTTCGACGCCGGAGCCACCGCCAAAGGCCGGCCCTATTTCGCAATGGAGCTCGTCGATGGCGAGAAAATCACCTCGTTCTGCGATCGCCAGCGACTGGATATCCCCGCGCGGCTTGCTCTTTTCCTGAGCGTCTGCAGCGCCATCCAGCACGCCCACCAGAAAGGCGTGATCCATCGGGACATCAAGCCGTCAAACATTCTGGTCACCCAGCAGGACGGCGAGTCCATCCCGAAGGTCATCGACTTCGGCATCGCGAAGGCCACCGAAGCCCGTCTCGGAGTCAATGCGTGGACCTCCTATGATCAGCTCATTGGCACTCCTGCCTACATGAGCCCTGAGCAGATCGACATGGTCGGGATCGACGTCGATACCCGCAGCGATATTTACAGCCTCGGCGTTCTGCTATGTGAGCTCCTGGTCTCACGGCCGCCCTTTCTGGCCAGTGAGTTGATGGCCTCCGGCGTTTCGGAAATGCGCCGGATCATCCTGAACTCCGATCGCCCCAAACCTTCCCAGCTGTTGGCGACCATCCCGCCCGAGGAACTTCGCGAGGTGACCCTTGCGCGAAGAACCGATCTCGCAAAACTGGCCATCATTGTCCGCGGGGATCTCGGTTGGATCGTCATGAAGGCGATGCAATCCAACCGCAACCGGCGCTACCAAACCGTCAACGCGCTGGCCGCCGATATCCAACGCACCCTGGACAATCAACCGGTCAGCGCGCGCCCGCCGGGCGGCCTCTATACCTTGGGGAAATTCGTGCGCCGCAACCAGGTCGCCGTCGCTTCCGGCGTGGCGGTTATCGCCTCGCTGGTCGTCGGCCTGGGGACCTCCACCCTCCTTTACATCCGCGCGCGTGACGCCAACGTGGAGGCAACGCGTGCCGGATCGGCAGAATCTTATCTCCGTCACCAGGCCCAGGCTCGGGCCAACCTGTCGAAAGCAGCCATCCTGCTGGCCGACGGCAATGTCAGCGAAGCGGACGCCCTGCTGAAAGAGAATCCGCTGGAATCCATCGAGCCGTCCCGGGAAGCCGCCGACTTGTTCCGCTCGCTGGCCCGCCTGAACGCGGCGTTTGGCCGCTGGGCCGAAGCGGCGCACTGCTACACGGTGATCCGCCAGGGCCGCGTTTCCTATCTTCAGGCCAACGTGGATGACATCCTGACCGTTGGCCCGGCGTTTCTGGAGAACAACGACCTGGCCGCCTATGAAACCTTCCGGCAGGACGCCCTCGCTTCGAGCGCCCCGGGGCTCTCGACCACCAAAGCGCAGGAGACGCTGAAGGCATGCCTGCTGATGCCGGCCACACCCAAAATCCTGGAGGCGCTTGAACCCGCGGCGAAGCTCTGCGTTCAACATTTGTCGGACGAGATCAGCCCTCACAATGAGACCTGCTGGGAAGCCTTCTCCACCGCGCTGTACTACTATCGAAAAGCCGATGCCGAGGCGGCCCTGGCCTATACCCGGCAAGGCCTGGCCGCTCCCGTTCTTGTCGATGCGGGCCGGGCTTCCCTTCTCTTCGTCGCGGCCATGTCCTCTCAGGATCTTGGCCAAAAGGACCAGGCGAAGAAGGACTTCGAAGAAGCCGTCGCGCTTTCGAGGCATGCCTATGATCCGGTCTCGAAACAGCTTAACCTGAATCGCCCTTTCTGGTTCGACTGGTCAGTGTTGGCCATCCTCCACCGCGAAGCGGCGCGGAAACTGGACTTGGAGCCTCAGTGACGACGCCCTCACTGGATCACCGAATCCTCCAGCGCCTCGATCAGCAGTACGGTCCGGCGCCCGGCCTGATACCGCTCGCCCGCTCTCAGAACGATGTCTTCGCCCCCCGGACTGGTGGTGACCCAGCTGCGGCCCGCCACGCAGCGCAGACTCGCGCCGGGCTGGAGAGTGCGGCGCGCCAGGGCGCGCTTCGCCAGCGGCTTCAGCGCGGGCATGATCGCGGCCATCTCGTGGCGGACCAGAAGCTTGCGGAGGCTGGCGAAGGGGATGGACGCGTTCACGGCCGCAGCATCCCACCGGCCGGGAATCCGCGGTAGCCACAGCGGGCTGGATTTCCGACCTGTACAGTGCTTTCGTATGACACTACTGTACAGGCCGGAAATCCGTCCGGCTGTGCATGGCGGAAAAAACGCCGCACGCCACACTCCCTCTCATGAGCGCCTCCGTCCAGAAGCCGCTGTATCAGCAGATCGCCTCGCGGTTGGAGGGCCTGATCCAGTCCGGCTCGCTCCGCGCCGGCGACCGGGTGCCATCGGTCCGCCAGTTCGGCCAACAGCAGGGCGTCAGCGTGCCGACGGTGATGCAGGCCTACACCCTGCTGGAAAGCCAGCGACTGATCGAGGCGCGGCCGAAATCCGGCTTCTACGTCTCCGCGCGCCTGTCGAAGACCCTGGCCGAGCCTTCCCTGCCGAAGCACAAGCCGGAGATGGCGACGCTGGACACCTTCCAGTTCATCCTTTCCACCACCCGCCCGCTAAATGATTCCTGGCGCGTCCCGCTAGGCACCGCGGTGCCTTCGGACGAACTGATGCCGCTGGAGAAGCTGGCGAAAGTAACCGCCGCGGTGGTCAGGAAATCCCCCGCTGCGAGCTTCCGCTACGATCCGGCTCCCGGCTCCTTGCCGCTGCGAAAGGAACTGGCGCGCCGCTCGATCGACTGGGGCTGCGCCTTTGAGCCGGACGAGTTCATCGTGACCGTCGGCGCCAGCGAGGCCATGCACCTGGCTCTGCTGGCCGTGACCAAACCGGGCGACACCGTGCTGGTGGAGTCACCCAGCTACTATGGAACTCTGAGTTTGCTGGCGAAGCTGAAGCTGCACGCCATCACCGTGCCGTCCGGCGCCGAGGGGCTGAATCTCGCCGCCGTGCGCGAAGCCATCGCGAAATACCCGGTCGCCGCCATGTTGGTGATCGCAAATTTCTCCAACCCGGCCGGCAGCCTGATGAGCGACGCCAACCGCCGCGAGCTGCTGGCGATCGCGAACCAGCACGCCATCCCGATCGTAGAGGACGACATCTACGGCGACCTGCCCCACCAGGGCCAGCGGCCGCAGCCGCTGAAGGCGATCGACCGCCACGACCGCGTGATCCTGTGCGGCTCCTACTCGAAGACCCTCGCGCCTGGGCTGCGGGTCGGCTACGTGGTCGGCGGGCCCTATCACGAGCACCTGATGGCGCTGAAGAATGCCCTGAACCTCGGCGGCCCGGCGCTGCCCGCGCTGACCGTCGCGGAGTTCCTGCGCTCCGGCGGCTATGACCGGCATCTGCGCAAGCTGCGTGAAGCCTTCCGCCTGCAGGTCTGCCGGACCCGCGAGGTGGTGGCGGAGACTTTCCCTGAAGGCACGCGGATGAGCAATCCCACCGGCGGGCTGGTCGTCTGGCTGGAACTGCCGGAGCAGGTCGATGTGCTGGAGGTCTTCCACCAGGCGCGGGCGGTGGGGATCAACTTCGCGCCGGGCACGCTGTTCTCACCGAACGGCATGTTCCGGAACTGCCTGCGCCTGTGTTGCGGCGTGACCTGGACGCCGGTGATCGAGGAAGGGATCGCGACGATC
>JAQGPE010000563.1 GCA_028293225.1 Akkermansiaceae bacterium
GGGCGCTGGACGGAGTGCGTCGCGTCGAAAACCACGGGCAGGCCTTCCTTCTTCATCCAGTAGAGGGAGCGCATGTCGGCGACCAGGTTGTTGTAGCCGAAGGTGGTGCCGCGCTCGGTGAGCAAGAAGGACTGGCAGCCGAAGGCGCGCAGCTTGTCGGCGATATTCACCGTGTCCCAGGGGGCGAGGAACTGGCCCTTTTTCACATTCACGGCGCGGCCGGTCTTGGCGGCGGCCTCGAGCAGATCGGTCTGGCGGCAGAGGAAGGCCGGGATCTGGAGCAGGTCGACGTGTTCGGCGGCGATCTCCGCTTCGGCGGCGGTGTGGACGTCGGTGGTGACGGGGACGCCGAGCGCGCGGCCGATTTCGCCGAGGATGCGGCAGCCCTCCGCGACGCCGGGGCCGCGGTAGGAGGTGACGGAGGTGCGGTTGGCCTTGTCGTAGGAAGCCTTGAAAATGTAGGAGATGCCGGTTTTGGCGGCGATTTCGTGGACCGAGCGGGCCATGTCCCAGGCGAACTGCTCATTTTCGAGCGCGCAGGGACCGAGGATGAAGAAAGGCGCCGGCCCGCCAACCGGGACGGAGCCAATGTGGAAAGGTTCGAAAGACATGCGGAGTATGAGAGTAGCGGGGGCCCCGGGGAGGGAAGAATGAGCTAAACAAATGTTTTAACCAGCGGCTTTTTCGTAGAGCGGGCGGAGATTGTTCAGGGCCATGGAGAGGAGTTTTTCCTCCTCCTGGGAGAGATTGCCGTAGGTCTTGGACTCGAGCATTTCCAGGGAATCCATCACGGACTTGGCCGCGCGCAGGTTCACCGTGCGCTCGCCGGTGCCGGGATGGGGGATCTGGCCCAGGAAAAGACCGGCATTCTGCGCCTGGAGGATGACGAACTCATGGAAGCGCGGGTCGGCAGCAGGCATGGAAGGAAAATAGCAAGGAGCCGGTAGGAACTGGCAAGGAAGGAGTAGCGACCCGGCCGGAAAGACTGTCACACGGTGGAGCGAAAATCGCGGCTGGCTACCGAAAAATCGCGCGGACTGGCGGCGAGGGGATTTTCAGTGTGGATGGAGGCGGGGAAACGCCGGGGATGAGAGGGTTGGGGTGGAGTTTGGGGTTGGAGGGGACGGGGGAGTTTTTGGTTGGATCAAGGGATCCGCCGGGTGGGTGGGAAAACCGAGCGTTGCTTCCCGTGCTGGCGCGTGAATGGATCGGGCCGGTGACGCGTCAGAGTGCTGCCGGTTGTTTCTCCCCTGATCTTTTCATGAAAGCGGTCGTGATGTTGATTTCCTGCCTGCTGCTGGCGGGATGTTTTTCCAAGCCCCGGCATAGCGCCAGCGTGGAGCGGTTTTTCAACGATGCGAAGGTGCGCGCCTCGACGGGGAACACGGTGACGAAGATCGACCTGCGCGGGCTGCGTTTCAGCCTGGGGGCGCTGCCGGGAACCCGGGAGAACCCGAAGAACAACCAGGACAGCATTATGGTCTCCGACGTGGACACCGGCATCCGCGAGGCGGTGCAGATCGTGGTGACGCCCGGGGTGGGAAACACGCTGCCGGATACCGATCAGCCCTCGCCGGAATTTCTGGAGCGGCTGCAGCGGGATACGGAGAAGGCGCTGCAGCGGCACCGCTATGTGAGCGTGGAGCTGGGCAAGCTGCCGGACCCGGGCAATCCGAATGTGACGCCGCTGCCGGCGCGGGAGGAGGAGACGATTCAGATCATCGAGAAGCAGCCGATGGAGGCCGAGCGGTTGCTTTACTCGACCTATGGCAGCGAGAAGGACCGCAGGTTCGTGGCGGAGCTGATCGGACGGCTGCGGCCGCAGTTGGAGGCGAACGACATCAAGGACAACTTCGGGCCTGACGCGGGCTTTGTGGAAATCATCATCCGGAGCGGCGGGCAGACCTGGACCCTGCGCTCGTGGCACCCGATGTTCGAGTCGAATCCGAAGCTGGTGGTGACGATCAACGGGGTGGAGTCGCTGGACGGCCGCAGCCGCGCCGAGGTGCTGGCCGCGCAGCCGGAGGACTACCGGAATTTCAGGGCGCTGTTCGATGAGATCCAGGCGGCGATGAAGCGGAGGAAATGAGGATGACGCGCACCGTATGGATTGGGGTGGGAATGCTGGCACTGCTTGCGATGGTGGCGGGGTGGTGGGGTTCAAAAGCAAAGAAGCCGGTGTCTGACATGACCTTTCAAAATGATCTGGTCCGGGCGATCGGCTCGGCGCAGGAGATCCGGTTGACGGAGCATTCCTCGCCTCATGATTGGGGCCGCAAGCTGTCCCGCGAACATGTCTACCGAACGAAGGTCCTGTCGCCGGAAAGCCGGGCGAAGCTGGCGGGGATGCTCGCGGCTATGGACCCGGCGCCGCAGGAGGCGATTGCCGCGTGCGTGCCGCTCTATCATCACACCATCGAGTTTACCGGCTCGGATGAACAGCCGGTGCTGATCTGTTTTGGATGCGGCCAGATCAAATGGCGGGAGATGGCGGCCCCCGGCGCTGCGTTCCAGGTGCTGGGGGATTTCCTGGAGAGCGAGGGATTTGAGCGTTCGCGGGATTGGAATGCACTGGCGGAAGCTGCGGAAAAAGAGGGGACGCAGTGACGGAGGGAAAGGCGGCTTTCCATCGGTGGAGGGATCGGCAGACTGGCGGTCTGCATGACGATGAGATTCACGGCGCTGCTACTTCTCCCTTTCCTGGCGACGGGCTGTTTCCACAAGAAGCCGAAGGGGCCGCCGCCGAAGCTGTCGATCGTGAAGCGCTTCTATGGCCAGGCGCAGATGCGGGCGGCGATGGGCAATGCGAACCGGCAGATCGACCTGAGCGGTTTGCGCTTCGAAGCGGGGAGCCTGCCGGGGACCGGGCGCTACCCGCATGAGAACGAGAGCAGCGTGGTGGTGGCTTCGACCGATCCGGAGTTGAAGGACGCGGTGCAGATCATCGTGACGCCGCGGATCGGCAGCGTCGAGGAGGAGAATCTGCCGCCGGGCGCGGACTCTATGGTGAATCCGGCGATGATCGCGGAAGCGGTGCAGCGCAGCCGGTATGTGCATGTGGAACTGGGGGTGCTGCCGGGAGGAGCGCCGAAACAGGGAGGAACCGGGCAGTGAGCGGGCCGGATGCGGAGGTGCTGAACGCGGCGTTTCTCCGCTATGTCGCGACCTGGCCGGTGGTGGAGCGTCTGCAGGAGTTCTTTTTTGAGAACGGTCTGGAGGGAGAGCCAGCGCGGGCGATCCGGGCGGCTCTGGATGGACTGATGAGGACTGCGGAGAAGTATCTGTGGGACTATCCCGGCGGGGTGCCGTGGGGGGAGGCTTTTGAGCAGGAGTATCGGGACTATCTGAAAGGGGAGCATCCGTGGATCGATGAGGACTCGGTGCGGCGGGTGTTCGGGTTTGCCCACTGGCTGTGCTGGCACGATGGACTGAACCGGCCGGAGTGAGCGGGTGGGGATGCTTTGACAGGCGGGGAGATAGAGGCAGGATAGCGAGTGCCCGGTGGGTGCTGACCCATCGACCTCCCGGACCGCCATGAATTGCTCCCCTCTCCTTGGCCGATGCCTTTTCACCTTCGCCGCTGTCGTGGGGTTCTCGATGATGCGGGCTGGGTTTCATCATCCCGCAGAGGTGCCGGTACCAGCCCGGCCAGATCCGGTCGCCGCCGCGCTGCCGACCGCAATAGAGCCGCCGAACTTGGCCTTTCTGAAGCTGCCTGAGGCAAAAATTCCCAGGGCCCGCACGGTGCCGGATCTGGTCACTGAACTGGATGGAGAAGAGGCGGCGAAGGCAGGCGTCAATCTGACCTCATGGCGGCTGGGCTATGCGAAGTCCATGCGACTGATGGAGGCGATGCTCGCCGAGAAGCGCGGCCGGAATGGCAACGACTCCGCTGCGGCCATCGCCTGGCTGGTGCGACTGCTGAGTGCGGGTGGGGACCGGCCTTCTCTTTCCGCGCTGGCGGGAGAGCCGGTGGATCTGGCCGAGGCCGCCAAGGTGCTGGACTTGCTGCCCGGTCCTGACCTGGCGCTGAGGTTCGCCAGAGATGTGCTGGAGCAGCAATGCGCTCTGGAACCCCGGCAGGCGATGGCTTGGCTGGAGGAGATGAAAAAGAGGCATCTAGGCACGACGGAGCCTTACGACGCGAGGGATTTTCTCCCGGCGATCGGTGCCTATGTGGATCTGTTAGAACGGTGGGAGGCGGAGGGCGTGGAGGATGTGTTCGGAAGTATCGCCAAGCTCCATCTTTCGGA
>JAQGPE010000593.1 GCA_028293225.1 Akkermansiaceae bacterium
CCGCCATTGCCGGTCACACCGCCAACACCCTGGCCAAGCTGCGCGCCGACGTCGTGGCCGGGAACGCCCCCGCCGCGGTGCAGCTGAAGGGCCCGGAAATCGCCGAATGGAACGGCACGGGCGGCACCGCCAACATGGACGAACTGGCTGCCACCGAAGGCTGGGACGCCGTCGTCGCCCCCGAACTTCTGCCGGTGATGAAGCCCGACGGCCACTGGGTCGCCGCGCCGATGAACATCCACCGGATCAACTGGATCTGGGGCAACAAGGCCGCCATGGAAGGCGTGGGCGTCACCGAACTGCCCAAGACCTGGGCCGAGTTCAACGCCGACTGCGACAAGGCCATTGCCGGTGGCAAGATCTGCCTTGCGCACCTGTCCGCCGACTGGTCCGACGCGACCGTGTTCGAGGTCGTGGTCTACGGCCAGGATCCGGAACTGTTCAAGAAGGCCTTCGTCGAGGGTGACATCGACGCGCTGCGCTCCGATGGCATGATCAAGGCCTTCGACCAGATGCGCCTGATGGTCTCCAAGTACATGGACCCGGCGATTGCCGGCCGCGACTACGAAGTCGCTTCCAACATGATGAACAATGGCGACGCGCTGTTCTTCATCATGGGCGACTGGGAACTGGGCAACATCATCGCCAAGGGCCATACGCCGGGCGGCGACATCCTGTGCGGCCAGGCTCCGACCGACTGGGGCAAGCCGGGCTTCATCCTGAACTCGGACTCGGTGGTGTTCTTCAAGCAGTCCAACCCGGACTACATCGAGGGCCAGAAGCTGCTGGCGCACCTGATCCTGTCGCCTGACTTCCAGAAGGTCTTCAACATCACCAAGGGCTCGATCCCCGCGCGCATGGACATCGACCTGGCGACCAGCGGCTTCAACGCCTGCCAGGTCCAGAGCCAGACCGACCTCAAGGCATCGATCGACGACGGCATGCTGGTCCGCTCGATGGCCCACAACATGACGGTGCTGCAGAAGTATCGCGGCGCGATGATGGACACCATCACCGAGTTCGTGAACACGCCGGAGATGTCGTCCGCCGACGCGGCCAACGCAATGGCTGACGCCGTCGAAGCACAGATGTAAGCTTCCTTCCGAAGCGACCGGCCGCGGTGCCGTCCTGCCGCGGCCGGTTTCTTTTTTACTCACTCGGAGGGGGAGCCGTTGAGTACCGCCGGATATTCCGCCATCGCAGGCGGCAGCAGCACGATCGAAAAGCTGAAGCGCTGGGTGCCGGTCTTCGTGATCGCGCCGTCGATCATCGCCTCGTTCGTCTACGTCTTCGTTTTCGCGGGCTGGACGCTCTACATTTCGCTCAGCGATTCCACGCTCCTGCCGAGCTACGGCTTCCGGGGCCTCGAAAACTACTTCAGCCTGTGGGCAAACCGGCGCTGGGGCGTCGCCTACTCGAACCTGTTCTTCTTTTCGGCATTCTATGTCTTCGCGGCGATGGCGGTCGGGCTGCTCCTGGCGCTGCTGATCGACCAGAAGATCCGCGCCGAGAGTTTCTGGCGCACCATGTACATGTATCCGCTGGCGGTGAGCTTCATCGTCACCGGTACGGTGTGGCAGTGGCTCTACAACCCCACCAGCGGCATCCAGTTTCTGGTCAACTCGCTGGGTTGGACCGATTTTCACTTCGCGCTGACCACCGACCGGAAGAACGCCATCTGGGCGATCATCCTGACCGGCGTCTGGCAGAGCGCCGGCTTCACCATGGCGCTGTTCCTCGCGGGCCTGCGCTCGGTCGACGGCGACATCATCAAGGCCGCCTCGATCGACGGCGCCTCGACATTCAGGATCTACCGCAAGGTGATCCTGCCGGCGATCACGCCGATCTTCCTCGCGGTGGGTGTGGTGCAGCTGCAGGCGGCGATCAAGACCTTCGACCTCGCCGTGGCGCTGACCAATTCCGGCCCCGGCATCTCGACGACCTTCCCCGCCACCTACGTCTACGACCTGATGTTCCAGCGCGGCGAGATCGGCGAGGGCGCCGCCGCTGCGATGATGATCCTTGCGGCCCTGGCCGCGGTTCTGGTGCCATATGCGCTCTACCAGGTGTGGCGCCGCAGAAGGGAGAGCGGCCGTGGCTGAAGCTACCCTCAACTCGACTGGCGTCATCGACCACGAAGCCGCCATTGCCGGCCGGCGCCGGCTGGTCAGCCGGATCGTCATCTACGGCATCCTGTCGCTGTTCGCGCTGGTCTACCTCATCCCGCTCTGCGTGGTGGTGTTCAACTCCTTCCGGACCCTGCCGGAGATCTCGGCCAACGGCCTGATCGCCTTCCCGCAGAGCTTCCGGCTCGAGGCATGGCCGCAGGCCTGGAGCGACTTCTGCATCGGCGGACAGTGCCTGGGCATCCAGCGCTACTTCTGGAACTCGGTGGCGATGGTGGTCCCCGCGACCATCATCTCGACCGCACTGGGCGCCCTCAACGGCTACGTGCTCAGCAAGTGGAAGTTCCCGGGCTCCGAAATCGTCTTCGGCTGCATGCTGCTCGGCGTCTTCATGCCCGGCCAGATCGCCTTGCTGCCGTGGGCATTCCTGCTCGGCAAGCTCGGCCTCGCCAACTCCGTCTACGGCCTGATCCTGGTGCACTGCATCCAGGGCCTCAGCTTCACGACGCTGTTCTGCCGCAACTACTTCGTCGGCATTCCCGACGACCTGGTGAAGGCCGCCCGCATC
Source organism: Akkermansiaceae bacterium (assembly GCA_028293225.1). Lineage (GTDB taxonomy): Bacteria > Verrucomicrobiota > Verrucomicrobiia > Verrucomicrobiales > Akkermansiaceae > Haloferula. The sequence continues at coordinate 2,695 of JAQGPE010000593.1, forward strand.
GATGGCGCCGGTTTCTGGCGCATCTTCTTCAAGATCATCCTGCCGATTTCCCCGCCGATCCTCATCGTCACGGTGATCTGGCAGTTCACCGGGATCTGGAACGAGTACCTGTTCGGCGTGGTGCTGAACTCCGGTGCCAACCAGCCCATCACCTCGGCGCTCGTGGCGCTGGCGCTCAACGGCACCACCGTCCGTACCTATGACGTGATGAGTGCGGCCGTGCTGATCGGCGCGCTGCCTCCGCTGCTCGTCTACTTCTTCGGCGGCAAGTATTTCGTCCGCGGCCTTACCCAGGGAGCAATCAAGTAAATGGCGTCCTTGACCATCAGGAACCTGCGTAAGAACTTCGGCCTCGTCGAAGTGCTCAAAGGTGTCGACCTCGAAGCCAAGACCGGCGAGTTCATCGCGTTGGTCGGTCCCTCGGGCTGTGGCAAATCCACACTGCTCGCCATGATCGCCGGCCTCGAGACGGTGACCTCGGGCGAGATCTATATCGGCGACCGGCTGGTGAATTCGGTGGCGCCCAAGGACCGCGACATCGCCATGGTGTTCCAGTCCTACGCGCTCTATCCGACCATGTCAGTCAAGGAGAACATGGCCTTCGGCATGGAAAGCCGGGGCGTG
>JAQGPE010000595.1 GCA_028293225.1 Akkermansiaceae bacterium
CGTCAGCTGCTCCGGCGAGCTTTCCTCCAGCCTCACGCTTGCCGGAGGCTCCGCCACTTCCGCCGCAGGCAAGATTGTAACGCTGTCCTTCGCCGTGATATACTGCATCCTGAAAGCCTCACAAACATATCGCAGCACCTCGGCCAGCGGCACGTTCCGCAACCTCAGCTCCTTGAGCCGCACCTCCTCCTCGCCCTCGGGCACTTGAACCACCAGGTTCAGCCCGCGCTTCGCCGGGTCCGGCTCGGAGACATCCAGCTCCTTCGACCGTTTGCGCAGGAAATCGATCGCCTCCTTCAACGTTACGTTCGAGAAATCGACGGTCGGAATGACCGTATTCAGCTTGCGGGAAAAATCGAACCGTTCGATCTCCGCACGGTTCTCCGCCAGGGACTCCTCCTGCGGAATCAGCGTCACGGCAAAATCATCGACCCGGTAGCTCAACTTCGTCTCGGCGCAGATCCCTCTCAGGATTTCGGCCAGCGTGGCATTCTTCAGATTGAGAGATTTCACCCTCAGTTCCCCCACCTTCGCGGGATGCTCGGCCGTCGCTGCCCGAAGCACCAAGTTGATGCCCTTCCGCGCCGGATCGGGCTCCTTCACATCCAGCTCCCTCGCCTGCTTGCGCAGAAAATCGATCATCTCCTCCACCGTGGCATCCCTGAAATTGACTTCCGGAATCCGGATCGTCCGGATTTTTGCCAGGATGCGGTAGACTTCGGCCGCCCCCTCTGGGATCTCCTCTTCCTCCTCCGTGACCTGCGCCACCTGCGCGGCCGGCTCCGCCTTCTTCTTCGGCGCGCCGTCGTAGAAAAAGCTGCACAGGCTCACGATCCCCAGTGTCGATCCCGCCAGCCCCATCAGCGCCATCCGCGACATCTTCGGCCGGTGCGCCCGCGGCTCCACAGCTACGGCAGATCCCGTAGCAGGACCGGCGGCGGCCACCGTCTTCACCAGCGTGGCCATCTCCCCGGCCGACTGGAAGCGCAGCTCCGGCTTCACTGCCAGCGCCCGCAGCACGATCTCGTCGATCCGCACATCGATGTGAACCCGCTGCGCCGCGCCCTCGATCTCCCGGCCGGGCCGCTCCCCGGTCAGCATTTCATAGAGCACCACACCCAGCGCATACAGATCCACCCGGTGATCCGCCTTCTTGCTGCGCGCCGCCTGCTCCGGCGCCATGTAGGCCGGCGTGCCCGACTGGTCCGGCGCATCCCCCGCCAGCATCGCCACCCCGAAGTCCGCGATCTTCACCCGCCCTTCCCGGTCCAGCAAAAGGTTCTCCGGCTTGATGTCCCGGTGCACCACCCCGTGCCCGTGCGCATACTGCAGCGCCTCGCACACCGGCGAGACGATCGCCAGCGCCTGCTGCGGCTCCAGCCGCCCGTCCCGCAGCAGGTCGCGCAGGTTCACGCCGTCGACATACTCCATGACCAGGTAGTAGAGCCCGGCGGCTTCGCCGAAATCATGCACCGTCACGATGTTCGGGTGCGCCAGCCGCGCCAGCAGCCGCGCCTCCCGGGCGAAGCGCTCCGCAAAGCCCGGCTCCTCCTGCCATTCACCCGCCAGGATCTTCACCGCCACCACCCGGTCCAGCGCCTTCTGCCGCGCCTTGTAGACCACCCCCATGCCGCCGCGGCCCAGGCACTCCAGGAACTCGAACTGCGGAAATTTCCGGCCCACCTCTTCCGGCGTCAGCGGCAGCGGCGGCGTCTCGTGCGGAGCCGGTCCGGTCAGCAGCGTGCGCGTCCGCAGGTTCATCGCCAGCAGGCAGCGCGGGCACAGGCCGGCGGCATCGATGCCCGACACCGGCGAGCCACAGCGGAAACAACTCTTCTTCTCTGGAATCTCGTTCGTCATGCCGGTTGATTCAAGAACGGCCGCCGGTTGTTACCGGGAAAATCACCTCGCCGGAAAATCAACCGCCCAGCGCCCGCATCAGCGCCGCCATCTCCTCGGCCACCTCGTCGTCACTGGCCACCGTCCGCGCCACCTCGTCCCGCATCAGCGTGCGGAAGCGCTTTCGCAGCCGGTGCAGCGCCACCCGCACCGCGCCCTCCGTGGTGGCTCCCGCCTGCGCCAGCGCCGCGTAGTCAGTCTCGCCGCGCCCCGCCGTCAGCCCCGGCAGCAGCCGCGCATACTCGGCCGCGCGTCCCCCCGCCTGGTATTCCTGCTCCAGCCGCGCCATCGCCGCATCCAGCATCGCCAGCGCCCAGCGCCGGTCGAAAAGTTCATCCGGCGAACTCCCGTGGCCGCCCTCCTCCGCATACAGCCGCTCCGCCAGCTCCGCATCCAGCGGGACCACCTCCCCATAGCCGCCGCGCTTCCGCGCATGCTCGCGGTGCCATTCATTGGCCAGATACCGCTTCAGCGCCGTCAGCAGGTAGTTGCGGAACCGCCCGCGCGCATCGTCCGCGTGGTCCAGCCAGCGCTTCTCCAGCAGCCGCGCGAAAAATCCCTGCGCCAGGTCCTGCGCATCCTCCGGCTTCCGCCCGGATCGCCGCGCCACCGCATAGACCGGAAACCAGTAGAGCCGGCACAGTTCCTCCAGCGCCACCGGCGAATCCCCCGGCCCCGCCGCCCTCACCAGGGACCAGCGGGTGGTGGCGAAGAGAGGAGGCGGAGAATCGGTCATGATCGCTCCTCCCTACCTCAATCCTCCACCGAAGGAAATGCCGGAATCGCATCCACATCGTCCAGATCCACCACCAGGTTCGGATTGAAGCCGCTATCCTCCCGGTCGTAGTAGCCGCGCGGATTCGCCAGGATCCGCGTCCCGCCGATCCGGTAGGTCTGCGGCGTGTGAATGTGGCCGTGGGTCCACAGCAGCGGCTCATGTTTCATGATCAACCCTTCCAGCCGCGAAGCATAGGCACAGCTCACCGGCTCGTGCCTGCGATGCCCGTGCAGCGACAGCGGCGACGGCGCGTGATGCGTCACCACCACCGAGCGCCGCGGATCGCCCGCCGCCAGAAAAGACCCGATCGCTCCCACCGCCAGCGCATGCCGCATCCGCGTATCCACCGGCTGCAGCTTGCGGTACGTCACCGAGTGCCGGATGTACTTATAATCATTCATCCGCAGCGCGTCCATCGATCCCACCAGCGGATCCCCGAACAGCGCCAGGTCCGTCCACAGCGTGCCGCCGAAAATACGATAGCCGCCGTAATCGAAGACCTCGTTCTCCAGCACGTGGATGTTACTCCCTTTTGCCTCCTCCTGAAGCTTCGCGATCAGCCCCGGAAAACGTTCCCCATAGTACTCATGGTTCCCCGCGATGTAGACCACCGGCTGATCGCGGAACGTCTTCATCGCCCACGCCAGCCCATGCCGCTTGGTGTTGATGTCGCCCGCCAGGATCACCAGATCCGCCGCCACCGGCTCGATCTCGAGCCGCCCGAACTCCAGGTGCAAATCGCTTAACACTCGAATCTTCATCGTGAAAAATAAGAAAACCATCCACCATCCACCATCCACCATCCACCATCCACCATCCACCATCCACCATCCACCATCTGCCAGCCGCCACGATCCGGATCTCTTCCCCCTCCACCGTCACCCGGTTCTTCGTCCCGGCCACCAGGAGTTGCACCACATCGGACAGCGGCACATTCCGCAGCGACATCCCGCCAACCTTCAACGAATCGTCCACTCCGGCACCGATCACCACCCGCGGCCCATCCAGCTCCCGTCCGTTCAAATCGTCCACCGCCTCCCGCAGGGACACCTCCCCGTCATAGGCCACCACCGGGATCCCGGCCGCCGCCGCCCTGTCCCACGTCGCACTCTTCGCCATCTTCCCCAACACCGGCTCCGGAGCGCCGGGCATCAGCAGGATGACGAAATCGCCCGTGATCCACAGTTTCACTCCCGCCATCTCCGCAATCTTCTCCAGTACCTCCGATGAGGTCGCGCCCTTCATCGACAGGGTCATGTGGGGAGCGACAAAATCCGCCGGCAACTTCACCACAAATCCCCCGCTTTGCGGAACCGGCGGATCCGCTTCCCTCGTCCGCAGACGGAGAAAATCCAGCGCCTCCTCCAGGGAGGTATCGTCAAACTCGATCACCGGCACCGTGATGTGTTCGAGCTGCTGCCGGTACGTCACCCGCTCCGGCGCATGCACTTCCGGCCGCCGCTCCTGAATTTTCCGGGGCAGAACTTCTCCCACATCTCCCGAACCCGGGGCGCCGCCCTCCCCTGGCATCCGCCGTGGCATCGGGCCGCCATCCTTCGCAAAGCTCTGCCGCCTCGCCACCCACGCTGACGAAAAACCCAGCAGTAGCAACAGCAGCAGCACGACCCCCGCGACCCTGGCGGTCCTCCCGCTCATTCGGCACTCTGCTTCTTATAAATCTCCGCCGCGGATTCGTCGCTGACCTCGATCTTGCTCAGCCGCAGCATCCACACCCCTCCCGGCCAGGC
>JAQGPE010000604.1 GCA_028293225.1 Akkermansiaceae bacterium
GCGGCGAAGCGGCCGATGGGCAGCTCGCCGGTGAGCATTTCGTAGAAAACCACGCCGAGGCTGTAGAGATCCGCGCGGTGGTCGACCCGGTGCGGTTGCTCGATCTGTTCCGGCGCGATGTAGGAGACGGAGCCGAGCGCGGCACCGGTCTCCGTGAGGACGGTGCGGGTGGGATCCTCACTGGTCAGGCGGGCGATGCCGAAGTCGACGATCTTCACGCGGCCGGCGGCATCGAGCAGGATGTTCTCCGGCTTGATGTCGCGGTGCAGGATGCCGTGGTCGTGGGCGTACTGGAGGGCGGCGCAGAGTTCCGGGATCACCGCCAGGGCCTGCTCCGGGGTGAACTTGGCCACCTGCATGGCCTGGCGGAGGTTCACGCCTTCGACGTACTCCATGGTCAGCCAGCAGAGGCCGGCCGACTCGCCGTAGTCGTGGACGGCGACGATGTTCGGGTGGTCGAGGCGGGCGAGAATGCGGGCCTCGCGGGTGAAGCGGACCGCGAAGCCGGGGTCGGCGCGCAGACCGGGCAGCAGGACCTTCAGCGCCAGCAGGCGGTCGAGCTGGGGATGGCGGACCTTGTAGACCACGCCCATGCCGCCGTGGCCGATGCACTCCAGGATTTCGAACTGGGGGAAGGCGGCGCGCATTTCCTCCAGCGGCGGCAGGGTCCCGGCGCGATGGCTTTCGCGGGCGCCGGTTAGAACGCAGACCGGGCAGAGTCCCGCCGGGGCGTCGTCCGGGAGGGGCCGGGAGCAGGATGGGCAGATTTTTTCAGTCACATCCTTTCCTGACGGATTGCGGGGCGGCGGTTACGAAGTTTCCCGGGATATTCGGGAATCATGATCCGGCATCATGCGGAGATGGGCGGTGAATGCAATTTTGAAACCTGAGGCGGGGGTGTTAGGCGAGAGGGTGGAGGGTGGCTCCTTTCGCAGCTTCGGGCCAGGGGTCACTGATTGGACTGATTTCCTGATTAACTGATGAAAGGCAGGGATTTTGGATTTGAAGCAAGGGCGATGGGCGCGTCTTTCTCTAACAGAAGCCAGATGCTCCCGTTTTTTAGGAGGCCTGGATTGTCAGTCCCCGGCCTTGAGGGCGGCGATCTGGCGACGGGCGCGCTCGGCGTAGAGCATGCGGGCGATGGTCACCACCGTCACCAGGCACAGCACCGCGGCGATGGCCTGGAAGAGCACGATGGGATCTTTCCCGGAGCCGGGAACCTGGAAGATGGAGGGCACGCAGCGGGCCGCGCCGAGCAGGCCGAGGATGCCGGCACCGACGACGCCGTGCCATTTCGACCCCTCGCCGAAGGAGAAGAGCGCGCAGATGATCCAGCCGCCACCGAGGGTGAGGCCGCCCTGGAGCATCATGGGGTCCTTCGTCATCGAGAAGCCGATGATTCCAAGCAGGGCGGTGACGACGCCGATCGCGATGATGAACGCTCGCATGAGGGAGGGACGCTACAGCGCCTGCAGCTCCGGGCCAAGTGCCTTTACCTTCGCAATCGCGTCGGGGAAAAAGACCGCGAAGGCCTCGTCGAACGCCTGCCGGTGGGGGCGCAGGTCATCGAGCGAGGAGCGCAGCACCGCGAAGGCGGGCCGGCGGCGGGCCATGCGGGCGAAGACGTCCTCCAGGCCCTCGTCGCTGCCGTAGTGGCCCAGCCAGTCATGGGCGATGCGGTCGTCGAGGTCAGCGGCCAAGTCCGGCGGCAGCGAGCCGCGGTGCTGAAGGAGAGCGGAGTAGCACTGGTCGAGGAAGGCGCGCAGGGACAGCGGCGAGTAGTCGGTCCACTGGCGGGCGAGGAAGCCGTCGTGCAGCACATCGATGATCGCGCCGGCGAAACGGCGGCGCGCGGGATCGATGTACGCTTTCAATTTCGCCAGGCCGGCGTGGGCATCGGTCCAAGCGTCCAGGGTGCGATGGCGGACGATGCCGGCGAGAATCGCGGCGGGAAAACGCGGGCGCAGGCTGTCCGGCGTGCCGGTCACGAAGTCGCCGAGGAGATTCCCGACCCGGGAGGCCGAGTGGGGCTCGGCGAGGAAGAGATGGGCGAGGAAATTCACGGCACCGGCAATGGAGCGTGGGATGGCCGGAAGTGCAAACCGGGCCGCGGATTTTGCGGAGTTAAAAGCCGGTTTGAAGCGAGCCGGCCACCGATTGTCGAAAGGCTGCAATCCGTGCTTTGCGAGCGTCACCTTCATTGCGCAGAATAGCCGGATGAGTTGGATATGGTGCGATGGATCGTTCCGCCAAGGCACACTGGAAGTGTCGGCGGCGGACCGCGGACTGTGTCATGGACTGGGCGCCTTCGAGACCCTGCTGGCGCTCGACGGTGGCGCCGTCGCGGTGGATCTGCACTTCAAGCGGCTGGCGGATGCGGTGAACCGCCTGGGCCTGGTGCGGGTGGACCGCGAGGAGGCCGGTGACGCGATCCCGGAGCTGCTGGAGCGCTGCGGACTGGCGAAGGGCCGGGCCCGGGTGAGGATCGCGGTAACGGCCGGGTCGGGAGATTTGCGCGAGCTGACCGCCGGGCCCGATGGGCGGGTCTGGATCATGGCCGCGGCCTGTCCGGCGCCGCCGAAATCGCTGACGCTGGCGACCGTGCCGTATCCGCGCAACGAGCTCTCGCCGCTGGCCGGGCTGAAGGCGGCGTCCTATGCGGAGAACCTGATCGCCCTGAATTTCGCGCGCAAGAAAGGGGCGGATGAAGCCCTGTTCCTGAACACCTGCGGGGATGTCTGCGAAGCGGCGACGGCGAACCTTTTTGCGATCATCGGCGGGGCGGTGGTGACCCCCACGCTGGAGTCGGGCTGTCTGCCGGGCACCGCGCGGGCGCGAGTGCTGCAACTGGCGGATTCGCTCGGCTTCGAGACCAGCGAGCGCGACCTGCTGCCCGGCGAGCTGATGCGGGCCAGCGGGGTCTTCCTGACCTCTGCCACGAGAGGCGTCGTAGAAGTCGCGGCCATCGACGGGCAGGTGATCGCCACCGCGCCGCTGACCGGGGTGCTGCGCACGGGCTTTGAGCGGGAGAGCGCGGTGCGGCGGCAGGTTGATTGAACTAAGCGGCCGATCCGAAGATTGAAACGCCAAGACGCAAAGAGCGAAAAGTTTTGAAGGTGATTTAGTGCTCTCCCCTGAGCTTCGGGCCAAGGATCACTGATTGGACTGATTGTCTGATTTACTGATGAAAGGCAGGGGTGGGGA
>JAQGPE010000636.1 GCA_028293225.1 Akkermansiaceae bacterium
GCTTCTTCTGGGCCCACGTCGGCTGGATCCTTTTCAAGACCCTGCCTGAGCCGCCTCTCGACAACGTCCAGGACCTCCGCAAGGACAAGCTGGTCATGTGGCAGCACCGCTGGGACAAGCTGATCGCTCTCGGCGTGGGCCTCTGCCTGCCGGCCCTGCTCGCCTACCTGGTCGATGGCACCGCGACCGCCGCTCTCGGTGGTTTCCTGATCGCCGGCGTGGCCCGCGTCTTCGTGGTTCAGCAGTCGACTTTCTTCATCAACTCGCTCTGCCACACCATCGGCCGCCAGCCTTACTCGACCCGCTGCAGCGCCCGCGACAGCTTCCTGATGTCGCTCTTCACCTTCGGCGAGGGCTACCACAACTATCACCACGAGTTCCAGCACGACTACCGCAACGGCGTGAAGCCATGGAACTTCGACCCGACCAAGTGGGCGATCTGGGGGCTTTCCCGCGTCGGCCTGGCCAGCGATCTGCGCCGCGTCGCCGACAGCAAGGTGCTCCTCGCCGAAATGGGTGAAGCCCGCCGCCGTGCCACGGTGGAGCTGGCCCGCCTGGAAGAAGTCGCGCAGGGCCACCCTTGGCGCGACAAGGCCGTGGAAGCGATGAACACCCTGATCGAGCGCATGAGCGCCAACTACCACGACCTGGAAAAGGCCATGGGCGACCGGGTCGATGTCTCCCGCAAGGCCCTGCGCCGCTGGAACAAGGAAACCCGCGCCACCCTCGACCACTTGGCCGAGTTGCGCGCCAACTGGACTTCGGTCGCCGCTTCGGCTGCCGCCTGATCGGTCCCGATCCCTCTCTTCAGCCCATGGCGCCCACGCGTCATGGGCTTTTTTGTGGCCGCATGGGACGATTTCGTGACTCCCCTTGAAATGCGGGGAAATGCGCCCACCTTCCGCGATGACCGCACGCGATCTGATCCTGCCCTCGTTTTTCGGAGATGCCCTGGCCCTCGGGCCCCACTGGATTTACGACGCCGCCGAAATCCAACGGCACTATCCCCACGGCATCCACCGCTATGATCTGCCGCGCTCGTCCTACCACCCGGGCAAGCGGGCCGGGGACTTCACCCACTATGGAGACCAGGCCCTGCTGCTGCTGAAGTCGGTGGCCCGAGCGGGGACCTCCTGGAATGCCGACACCTGGCGCGAGGAGTGGGCGGCCTGGTGGCGCAGCGCGCCGCTCAGCTATCGCGACGGCGCGACCTCCCACACCCTGGAGCATCTGGATCAAGGCAGCGTGGAACCTTCCGATTCTTCCGATCTCGGTGGAGCATCCCGCCTGGCGCCGTTGTTCCTGCTGGCCGACCAGCTGGATGCCGAGGCGCTGGTGCAGCTCGCCCGGGCGCAGACGCTGGTGACCCACGGCGATCCGCAGGTGGTCGACGCCGCGGAGTTCCTGACCCGCGCCGCGCTGCTGATTTCCAATGGAGCCAGCTTTGAGGAAGCCTTCGACGAAGCGGGTTCGCAGCCCTACGAGGCGCTGCCTGCCGCGGAGTGGATCGCGGCCGCCCGTGAGGCGGCAGCCGGAGATCTGACGGCCGAAGCGAAGAAGCTGGGCATCGCCTGCGACATCGACGGAGCCCTGCCGGTGGCGCTGGCGCTGGCCTTCCGCTACGAGAACGATCCGGTGGCCGGACTGGAGCAGAATGCCCTGCTCGGTGGCGACTCGGCCTCGCGCGGGTTGGCGCTCGGCCTGCTGCTTGGCGCCCGCAAGGGGGTCATCGCTTTCCCGGACGAGTGGAGCACCGGCCTGGTCGCCCACGAAGCGATCGACCAGGCTCTGGCGGTGACCCCATGAGCTGTGGCGGCACTAGCCGGCGATGGTCTTCACCTGCACAAATTCGCGGATGCCGTGAGCGCCGAGCTCACGGCCCCAGCCGCTTTCCTTCACCCCGCCGAAGGGCAGGCGCGGATCGGAGACCACCTGCGAATTGATCGCGACGGTGCCGGACTGGAGGCGGCGGGCGATTTCCACCGCCTTCTCGTGAGAGCCGGAAATGACGGCTGAACCGAGGCCAAAGGGGGTGAGATTGGCCAGTTGGATCGCTTCTTCCAGGTCATCGACGAGGGTGACCGCGGCCACCGGGCCGAAGGTCTCCTCGTCGAAAACGCGCATGCCGGGGGTCACCTCCGCCAGCAGGGTGGCGGGATAGCCGGCTCCGGCGCGATCCGGGATGACGCCGCCCATGACCAGCCGGGCCCCGGCGGCGACGCTGGCGGTCACCTGCGCATGGAGTTCGTCGCGGAGATCTTCGCGCGCCATCGGGCCAAGCTTGGTTTCTTCCGCAAGCGGGTCGCCGAGGGGATAGTTCCGCAGCTCCATGGCGAAGAGTTCCATGAAGATGTCGTGGACCTTGCGATCCACCAGGAACCTTTTCCCGGCGATGCAGCTCTGGCCGCCATTGATCATGCGGGCGGCGGCGCAGATCGCGGCGGCCTTGGCCGGGTCGGCGTCCTCCAGCACCAGGTAGGGATCGCTGCCGCCGAGTTCCAGCACGCTCTTTTTCAGGTGCCGTCCGGCGGCCTCGGCCACCTTGCGGCCAGCCCCGGTGCTGCCGGTGAAGGTGACCGCGTGGATGCGCGGATCCCCGATCAGCTCGGCGGCGATCCTGCCGGAGACGAAAACGGGCACCAGCAGATCATCGCGGCCGCTGGCCTCCCGGATGATCTCCGCGATGGCCCGGGCGCTCCGCGGGACATTCGAAGCGTGTTTCAGGATCGCGGTGTTGCCGGCCATCAGTGCCGGGGCGGCGAAGCGAAAGACCTGCCAGAGCGGGAAATTCCACGGCATGATCGCGAGGACCGTGCCGACCGGCTGGTGGATGATGGTCGCGCGCGGGCCGTCGTCCGTTGCCGCCAGGGTCTCGTCGGCCAGCATGGCCTCCGCGTGGCCGGCGTAGTAGCGGCAGGCGTTGGCGCATTTCAGGGCTTCGCCCCTGCCCTGCTGGACCGGTTTGCCCATTTCGCGGGCCATGGTCTTCGCCAGTTCGCCGGCCTGCTCTTCCAGAAGATCCGCCGCTTT
>JAQGPE010000654.1 GCA_028293225.1 Akkermansiaceae bacterium
AAGCGGCGATCGATGGCCTCACCAAGCACTCCGAGCGCTGGGAAGCCGAGGGCGTCCCGCAGAATGATGTCGAGGCGATCGAGGAACTGCTGGATCTCTACAAGCCGGTTGCAAAGGGCGAGGACGGCAAGGAAGTGAAGCCGGAGCCGCGCGATGTGCAGGGCACGGTCGGCTCGCTGATGAAGGCCGCCGGTCTGCGTTTCACCACTTCGGCCAACCAGGATGTCTACCGGGAAACGATCGGGCCGATCATCAACTCGGTGAAGGCCGCGCACCCTGACGGCTACCTTTCCAGCGACATCGTCACGAAGGAAGACCGGACTAAATTGGTGCTGCTTCTGGAACACGCGCTCGGCGGCGGCGGTCGCACCGACCTGACCGGCCTGCTGGAAAACTACGACAAGGCCTGGACCGGCCTGCGCACACTCGACGCGAAGGCCAACTACACCAAGGCCCAAGAAGCGGTGAAGGCTCTGGGCGATGCTTCCGAGAAGCTCCGGGTCGCCGAGCCGCAGCTCAATTTCCTGCTCAGTGGAGCCGCCGGCAGCGGCGGTGCCGCGGACATCCCGGCAGCGGGCCGGGTCGCGCAGCGTCAGCTCGGCAAGATGCTGATGGATGAGAAAACGGATGCGCTGCGCGTGGTGGCGGGCGATCGCTGGAGCCGCTGGCAGCAACTGCTGGAAGGCGATGCCGAGCCCCAGGAGTCCGTGAAACATCGCGACGAACTGGCGAAGACCTATGGCGGCATGCTGCCGGACAATTCCGGCCGCAATCACGCGGCGCGGGCGCTGCTCTGCAAAGACATCCTGGCCTTCGATCAATCCGTTCCAGAGAAGCTGAATCTTGCCTCGGTGGAAGCCGTCTCCAGTGCCATCACCAAGTTGATGGATCGCGGCAAAGCGCTCGGCATGGAGGACACCTCTGCCCGCCTGATCGGCTACTGGGCGGAGCACTACATTGCCACCGGACTGATCAAGCAGACCGGCTTCCCGCTGGTGTTCGACCAGATCCGCGGGGAAAAGGAGCGGGTCCTTTCGCGGGAAGACGCGGCCACCGTTTCGCTGCTGGTGGTGCGGTTGTCGGCGCTTTCCGAGCGCTGCAAAACCAAACTCCTCAATATGAAAGGGGTCGCCGATTCGATCTTCGATCTGGAGAAGCTCGGCAAGGGTGAGATCTCCATGCGCAATTGGGAGGTCTTCGTTCGCAACGACTGGTTCGCCGCCGCCGCGGAAATCGCCATCACCTCGCCCAACCGTCCCGGGATCGAGTTGCGCTGGAACTCCACCAACGGAGCCGAGGGCAAGCTGCTGCCTGCGGACTCCGGCGCGAAGATCACTTTCTCCGACAACAACGTCCCGCCGGTCCAGCAGGCCTTCAAGCAAGGCAACCAGGAAGTCTGGGCGCCGCTCCGCTGGGCGGTGGCGCGCATCAGCCCGCAGGGGCAGGGCGCTTCCACGGTCTTCGGCGACAAGAAGATCGAGGTGCTGGTGAAGCTGCCTGCGACCTTCCCGACGGTGCTCGATCAACTGCCATCCACCAAGGAACTCTCCGAATAGCCGCCCATGCTTGATGAAAGTCCAGACGCTGTGAAATCCCGGGACGGTTCCCGGTTTCTGCTGGCGCTCTTTGGCAAGCATCCCGCGTGGGACGACCACATGGAGGACATCGGCATCGACACTCCATCGCTGGCCGATTTCAAGCGCTGGCTGTATGTCGACGGCATCCGCAGCAATCTGGATGCCGGGGCCTGGGAGCAACTGCCCGAAGATCACCGGGTCCCCGCCTGGGATCACCGCCTGCTGATGACCGGAAGCAAGGGAATGATTCTGGCACGCCTGTGGGCTTCCTCCGATGGGCGCGGCCGCAAGGCCTACCCGATGATCGCGGCGACCCATCTGCCGACCTCGCGGCTGCCCGCCGATCTCGCGCCGCTTTTCGAAGCGCTGGACGGCGTGAAGCTGGCCTGCCAGGAAACCGAATCCCAGGAGGGCGTCCGTGCGGCGGCCCGGCAGGGGAGCGCGGCGCTGGAAAGCGCCGTGAAGCGCTTGTCGCCCCTGCCACCGGAGGGTCCTTCCGCGGAGAGCCGCCGCTCCTTCCTCGACTCGCCGGAAATGGGTCCGGGGCGGATCGGCTTCGAGCGCGTGCTGCATGTGCTTTCCTCCGATCTCGCGGCCTTCGCTCCGGGCGCGAAAGCCAAGCAACCCGCGCGTTCACGCGCGATCCGGATCCCGGTCCCGGCAGGCGAGGCGGAGCGAGCGCTGCTGATGTGGCATGCTTTTTTCAGTCCGCATCTCCGGCCGGAGATTATCTGGTCGGCGGTGCATCCGGTCGAGGCTCCGTGGGCTGACATCATCGTCGGCGGACCCGAGGCCGACTGCGTCTTCCGCTTCCGGGCATCGGCTGTCGAGATCCCTCCGGTGGCCGAAATTCCCTACAACGTCCCTCCCGAAACGCTGGCGAAATGCAGCCGGATTTTCGAGGGCTTCACCACCCCGCCATTCCGGGTTCCACCCATTGCCGGAGAAGAGGTTAACGAAAGTGGAGGACTTGGTTCCCTGATGGGCCGCCTCTTCCGCGGCGGCCCCTGACATGTCCCTGAATTTCATTGACGCTACACGACTAACTTTTTTACGTATAAATACCCCGTGGCTTTACCTCTGGAACAGTACCTTGCCCCTGTCTCCCCACAATCCCCGTGTGGTGAGAATGACTACGACGACCGGGATCTGGGCGGCATTCTCTCGTCGATGCTTGAGAGCGTCGTCGGCGGTGGCGACCGGGGCATGGTAGCCGCGGACCGCGCCTCGCAGGGCAGCAGCGACTGGTCCGGCCTGCTCGCGGAAGTCGGTGGCTACTTTGGCCGCACCAAGCACCTCGGCCTGGCCCGCTTTGCCCTGCTGGCGGATCTGAACCTGACCGGGCTGGCCGGTCTCGCCGACGGACTGGTTCTTTTCAACCAGCTACTCTCCCGCTACTGGCTGGAGCTCTACCCGCGGATCGAGGACGGCGATTTCGAGGAGCGTCTCGAAAACATCGCCCGCATCGATGACCCGCTGGTGATCGAAGGCCTGGGTGACGTCATCGTCGCGAAGGGCAAACGCTCCGGCGCCTACACCCTCGACCAAGCCACCAGTTCGATGGGCGGCGGCGAGCCGGCTCCGTCGCTGATCGAAGGCTCGGTCAACGAAACGCTCGGCGACGATCCTGAGTTCTACGATCGCCTCGCGGCCCAATGTCGCGAGATCCGCCAGCAGTTCGGCTTCATCCGCGACATCCTGCAGGAGCACCTCGGCCATCCGTCGGTCAGCTTCACGGGCATCGAAAACAAGCTTTCCCAACTGGAGGCTTTCCTGGCCCACAGCTCGGTCGTTCCGGCCGGGGCACTGCCCTCCGGCGAAGAGGCGCCGGGTGGCGCGCCGGCCGCGGTGGTCCAGGCGCAGCCGGGTGAAATCCGCAGCCGCGCCGACGTGACCCGCGCGCTCGACCAGTTGATCCGCTTTTATCGCAAGACCGAACCGACCAGTCCGGTCCCGCATCTGCTCCACCGTGCCAAGCGGGTGGTGAACATGGACTTCATGGAAATCGTCAATGAATTCCGGCTCGCCGGAAGTCCCGCGATTCCCGACGTCTTTGGCGCCCTCGACGAAGATTCTTCATCCAGTTGAACCGACTGACTCCTTCCATTCCAACCTCCTAAACTGATGCCCAAGCAAACTTCCAGCTCCCAGAAGCTGCTGCCCCGCAAACCCCGCGTTCAGATCGAGTATGACGTGGAGGTTGGCAATGCCATCCGCCAGGTCGACCTGCCCTGGATCACGGGCGTGATGGCGGATCTGTCCGGCGCGAACGCCGGCCTGCTGCCGGACGTGAAGGACCGCAAGTTCCGCGATGTCGACTCCGAGACCTTCGACTCCTTCATGAAGGACCAGAAGCCGCGCATGACCTTTGCCGTGGAAAACGTGATTTCCGGCGAAGGCCGCATGGGCGTGGATGTCACCCTGGAGTCGATGGCGGATTTCAGCCCTGACACCTTCGCCCGCAAGGTCGGCGCTGAGATCAGCGAGATCCTCATCGAGGAGGAGGGCAAGGGCTCCGACCGCCGCTACGTCTTCGACGCTTCGAATCCCGACAGCGCCGCCTTCGGGGAAAGCGTTGCCTCGCTGGACGTCCTCACACGTGAGTTCATCGGCTATAAGATCGGCGAGAAGCCATCCGACATCGAGACCTCGGTGATCCCCGACGCACGCAATCCAAAGCGCTGGACGCTGCGGATCGTGAAGAAGGGCCCGCTGGCCAAGCTCCTGGATGCCCGCAACCGGCTGAAGGAACTCCTCATCAAAGTGGACGGCAAGGCCGGCGCCCAGAAGGCGCTGGACGAGCTGCTCCAGGACAAGGTGCTCATGGAAAGCACCCTGAAAGACCAGGGCCCGGCACAGGGCGAGTGAACCTTTTTACCATTCATCACGATCATGAGCACCGGCCAAGAGGCACAAGGCAAAGCGGGAGCCACCACGACCACTACCCAGGGGAGCGCTCTGGAGCGCATGCTGGGAGTGGTGGACGCGCTCCGTCCGAAAACGGACGAAGCCAAACGTGAGATCCAGGAATCCGTCACCACGCTGTTCGAGCACATCCTGGGCGACTACGAGAATATCTCCAAGGAAACGCCGGAGGTGCTCGACAAGATCGAGCGGGTGATCGCCGAGATCGACCGCCGTCTGACCTCGCAGTTGAACATCATCCTGCACCACTCCGATTTCCAGAAGCTGGAAGGCTCCTGGCGCGGGCTGGCTCATCTGGTCAATGGCACCGAGACCAGCGACCAGCTCAAGATCAAGGTCTTCAATATCTCCAAGAAGGAGATCTACAAGCAGCTCAAGGGCAAGGATCGCGCCGGCTGGGACCAGACCGAGATCTTCAAGAAAATCTACGAAGAGGAATACGGCACGCCCGGCGGCCAGCCCTTCGGCGTGCTGATCGGCGACTACGAGTTCGGCCACACCGGTCCCGACGTGCAGGTGCTGCGCGGCATGTCGAAGATCGCTTCGACCGCCCACGCTCCGTTCCTCGCCGCCGCTTCCTCGGAACTGCTCGGCATGGAAAGCTGGACCGAGCTGCCGAACCCGCGCGACCTGCGCAAGGTGCAGGATTCCGTGGAGCACGCCGCCTGGCGCAGCCTGCGCGAGGACGAAGATTCGCGCTACCTGGGTCTCGCGATGCCGCGCTACCTTTCCCGCGTTCCCTATGGCTCAAAGACCGAGCCGGTGGAGAGTTTCGACTTCGAGGAGGACACCGACGGCTCCGATCACACCAAGTACACCTGGTCGAACGCCGCCTACGCCATGGGTGCGAACATCAACCGCGCCTTCTACGAAAACGGCTGGACCACCCAGATCCGCGGCCTGGAAAGCGGCGGCATCGTGGAGAACCTGCCGAGCCACGTGTTCCCCACCGACGACGGCGGGATCGACACCAAGTGCCCGACCGAAATCGCGATCACGGATCGTCGTGAGAAGGAGCTCGCCGACATCGGTCTGATGCCCCTGTCGCACTACAAGAACAGCGACTACGCCTGTTTCTTCGGCGCCCAGTCGCTGAAGAAGCCGGCCAAGTATCTCGACGACGACGCCCAGTCGAATGAGAACCTGTCCTGCCGCCTGCCGTATCTGTTCTCGACCTGCCGCTTCGCCCACTACCTGAAGTGCATGGTTCGCGACAAGATCGGCTCCTTCATGGAAGCCGACGAACTCCAGAAATGGCTGACCACCTGGATCATGGCCTACGTCCTGAAGGGCGGCGGCGACGAATCCCTGAAGGCGAAGAAGCCGCTGGCCGACGCCCGTGTGGAAGTGAAGCCGGTCGAAGGCGACCCGGGCAACTACCGCGCGGTCTTCTACCTCCGTCCGCACTTCCAGTTGGAAGGCCTGACCGCCTCCCTGCGACTGGTCTCGAATCTCAAGCAAAAGGCCAACTAAGCAACCCAAGCATTTCTGCCGTCATTCCTGCTCCTTCGAGGGGTGGCGGCCCTCCCTATCCTGCGGGTCTCCGGACCGGCAGTTGCGAACCTTGAAACACTAGAACCCTGTTTGACGCATATCTCAAAATCGACAGCATTCCCGGCGAATGCAATGACAAGGGGCATGAGGGCTGGATCCAGCTCCTCTCCTTCAGCCACGGCGTGAGCCAGGTGGGCACCAACCTCGGTGGTGGTGGCGCCCGCGGCTCTTCCGGCAAGGCCCAGCACCAGGACTTTCACTTCACGAAGTACGTCGACAAGGCGACTCCGAAGCTCGCCCTGCACTGCAGCAACGGCATCAACCTGAAGACTGTGACCGTTGACATCTGCCGCCAGGTCGACACCCGCATCACCTACCTCAGCTACAAATTCGAGCCCTGTCTCGTCAGCAGCG
>JAQGPE010000671.1 GCA_028293225.1 Akkermansiaceae bacterium
ACGATGCCTGAGGTGCGATCCTCAAAGCTGAGTTCCGGCTTGTTACGGGAATCCTGCCATGAAGTGGCCGGCGTGCTGCCGATGGCTGAGAAGCGCTCGGAAATTGAGGGTGGGAAACCCAGCACCTTCGACATTTCCCGGAAGGCGGAGCGGGAGCGATAGGTGATCACGTTGGCAGTCATCGCCGCACCGCGTGGACCGTATTTCCGGAAGACATACTGGATGACTTTTTCGCGCTGATCGCCGGAGGGGAAATCGATGTCGATGTCCGGCCAGGCGACTTGACCCCTCGTGAGAAAGCGCTCAAAGACCAGCTTCTGCTGCACCGCGTTCACTCGGGTGATGCCGACGCCGTAACAGACCATCGAGTTGGCCGCCGAGCCGCGTCCCTGGCAGAGAATGCCCTGGCTGCGGGCATACCGGACCAGATCCTGCACGATCAGGAAGTAGCCGGAGAAACCTAGTTGGTGAATCAAGGCCACTTCCTTTTCGATCTGCTCCAGATCTTCCGCACTACAGTCTCCGAGGATGCGTTTCACTCCCTCGACAGCTTCCCACCGCAACATCGCTGTCTGCTCCTCCATCGACATCGGGAGACCGCGGTCATCATGGAAATTCGGAAACTCGTAGCCCAGTTTCTCCAAAGTGAAGCCCAGCCGTGAGTCAAGTTCCTGAGTCGCGCGAAGTGCCTGTGGCAGGTCTTTGAAAAGAGCGTGCATCTCTCCAGGCCCGCGCAGGTAGCGGAAGCTGTTGGGCGCCAGAAGCTGGCCTGCGGCATCCATGGTGGTATGGTGTCTCAGGCAGGTGAAGGCATCTGCCAACGGACGATCGGTAGACCGGGCATACACCGGTGCATTGCTGGCCAGCAAAGGTAACCTCAAGTGCTCCGCCAGATCGATCAGACAGCGGTTCAGCTTTCCGTCATCCCTTAGGCCGTGGCGATGGATCTCAACGTAAACATTCCGCTGCCCGAACGCCGCCACCAACGCCTGGGCGGCTTGTAAGGCTGCGTCCCGATCGTCGCGCAGCAAATGCCGAATCACCGGTCCCTCTCGATCACCTGTCAGAGCGATGAGATCCCCGCTGCCTGAAACGGGCAGCAACTGATGCTGGTCCAGATGCCGGTCGGTGAGATGACGGCTCAGGGCTTGATAGCCCTTCCGTGTCGCACAGAGTACTGGGACATGGGCTCCATCCCATTGAAGGGTCGCGCCGGTGATCACGCGGATGGCAGACTTTTTCGCTGCATGATACGCCCGCGCCGAACCATAGAAGCCTTCATGGTCTGTGAGAGCGATGGAGCGGATTTCCAACTCGGCCGCCTGTAGTACCATTTCCTCCGGTTGGCTCGCCCCGCGCAGGAATGAGAACGCCGAGAGCGCGTGAAATTCTGAAAACACCGCCTTCATGTGTAGATCCCGTCGAGTTGCCACTGGTCCGGCGGCACATAGACCAGCCTGACGATGCGTTGCTGCGGCAGGCGGATGTCCCACTCGGATCGTTTCCATTCCGCTTCCGGGTCCCACCACTGGCCGGAACTCCGATACGGGCCGCGCAAATCCAGGATCTGGCCGGTGTAGGGCCCGCTAAGCAGGGCCAGCGGGATCGGCCTCTGCGGTTCCGGCATCTCGTGCGCCACGGCGATGGGATACGCTGGCCGGAAGCGTCGCAGCGGCACCGGACTGTCCGGTAGCGAGGCCACCCGTGGCGGGGCAGGGGAGGCAAGCGCGGCCGCGGATCCCGGGGCGGGACGCAGGGTGAAACGCTCGGTGAGATGGCTGTCCGGCGGCACCGGGATGCCCGTCCGGCCCACGCCTAACAGACCATCCAGCCTGGCCAGCGTATCCGCCCAGCGCGCCGGGTCCGCCAGTTGCCGGCTGAACCACTCCCGCTGCACCGAGCCGGGAAAAGTCGCCTCCGCATCCAGCGTCAGTCCGATAACCGGCGATTCCAACTGCAGTTGATCCACCAGCGTCTGGATCGGCCGGATCATCGCCGCCGCATCGGTCAGCGGCTCCGGCAGCCGGATCTTCCGCGCATACCCGGCGCCCGATTCCAGCCGCAGGTGCAGATGCAGCGAACAGGCCGCCAGGTGCCGCGCCTCCAGCCGCCCGGCCAGGGTGTGCAGCAGCCGCTTCAGCAGGAACAGCAGCGCATCCGTGCCATCCATCGGGCACTCGAAATCCATTTCCTGCGAAAAGGATTCCGGCGGGCGGTGCAGCTTCAGCGGGCGGTCCACCTTGCCGTTGAGCAGATCGTGCCAATGCCCGGCCTGCGCTCCCAGCCGCTCCGCCAGTTGCTGGCGTGGCAGGCGCAGGTAGTCGCCAGCGGTCCGCACGCCCCAGATCTCCAGCAGCGGCAGCAATTCCTCCGCACCTTCCAGCAGCCGCAGCAGGGAAATGTCCAGCCGCTCCAGATCGGCAGATCCCACCGTGCGGCCGCGCGTTTCCCGCTGCAACACGGCCAGTTTCGCCAGATCGGGGGTTTCCGCCCACGCGTGGCACAGCGTCGCGCCGCGCAGGTCCAGTTTGGCCAGCGCCGCGTTGATCCAGGCCGGGCTGCCGGAAAGATCCAGCAGCAACGTGTCGGGGGAGCTGACCTCCAGATCCGGCGTCAGGCTTTCACCCAGAAAGATCAGTTCCTCCAGCAACGCTCGTTCCTTCTCTGGCTGCCGTGGCGCGATCTTCAGCCCGGGACAGCGCACCAGCGCCCGGTTCAGCGGCCAACCCGCCTCGATCCCGGTCCGCCGCGCCGCTTCATTGATGGCCAGCAGCGGCAGCTTGGCGGCGCGGTCGTCGATCTCCCGGTTCACCGGCAGCACCCCCCACGGCAGGCGCTGCTCGGCGGGGGAGTTCCGCAGAGCCGCCGTCACGGGCAGATCCAGTAAATGAAGAGCCGCGTACATGATCAGGTGCCGTGCTTCAGCCGTTCCTCCGTGACCCGCAGCCGCTCCAGCAGTTCGCGGCGCGGCCGGTCGAAATCCTCCAGCCCCATCGCCCCCGACAGCTGCAGCCGCAGCGTCGCACATGGCACTCGCGGAGTGGGGGACAGGACCACCACGCGACAGCCGGTCTTTTCCGCCGCCAGCTTCAGCCGCCACCACGCCGAGCCCGGGATGCCCTTCATGTCCTCCTTCGGCAGCCCGCACAGATCCAGCAGGACAAAGGGCACGTTGCCGTCACGGATCAACAGGTCGGCGGCCTTCATGGTCTCCAGCGCGCCCTGGCAGCGCACCCACAGCAGCCGCGAGCAGGCCTCCTCGCTGTAGGAGGCCGGGTCAAAGCAGTCGCCGCCATCCACCAGGATGAAGTCCGGCAGCGGCGCCCGCTCCTCCGGCTCGCCCAGCAACCGCGCCACCAGCAGGCTCAACCCGGACAGGCCCATTGCCGGCACCACCTCGGAAATGGCGCCCACCGGGAAAGCCGCCGGCTCAAAGGGCGTCGCCGCCACTTCCTCCTCCTGCTCCGGCTGAGTCCACACCCCGTGCGCCTGCGGGAATTTCTCCCGCAGTTGCCGCCTCAGGGCTTGGATGGCTTCCGACACTCCCGGACACGATAGGAGTTTCGGTGAAGTAGTTCAAGTGAACAGTATTTTTCCTCTCTGCCACTTCCTTCCGGAAAAGGGAAATGGTTAAGAAATCCCACCCTTTTCTGCAATGCGCCCGTTTTCAAAAAGGTGCGCCGTGCAACGCCCCGGGAAAAGGCGAGGTTGCCTGGCTGTTCCGTAAGTGATTTACAGTCAGTAATGATGGCAAGTCTTGCCTCCATTGGTCCGGGACCTGTTGAAGGAGAGGCTCAACCCACCATTTCAAAACCATGATCCACACCAACGACACCTGCATCGACGTCTGCAACAGCCTGCTCCGCGGCGAACTCTCCGCCGTCGAAACCTACGACCAGGCTCTCGAAAAATTCACCGGCAGCCCTGAGAACTCCATCCTCCAGGCCATCCGCCGGGATCACCAGGAAAGCGTTTCCACCCTCCGCAGCCACCTCGCCGACATGGGCGCCAAGGCTTCCGACAGCTCCGGCATCTGGGGCGCCTTCGCCAAGGGCGTCGAAGGGTCCGCCAAGGTCTTCGGCGAATCCGCCGCTCTGTCCGCCTTGATCGCCGGGGAAAAATCCGGCGTCAGCGACTACGAGAGCGCCCTCTCCGACGACGAGGTGATGACCGAAATCAAGTCCGCCATCCGCGCGACTCTGCTCCCGCGCCTGCACGAGCACGTGATCGAACTGGAACGCCTGAAGGCCTGATTTCTTCTGCCGACAGGGCGGGGGACGGTTCCGGAAACGGAGCGGTCCACCCGCCCTTTTTTCATCCAGCCATCCCAGCCCTCCCATGAAAAAAGTCCTCCGCGACAATGGCCTCTCGATCGTCCTCATCCTCCTGTTCCTGCTGTTCTGGTTCGGGCAGGCCATCACCGGCTACCATGTCCATGCCGATGACCAGCGCCTCCATGGCCAGCCGTCCGGGAGCTTTGGCCACTACCTCACCACCGGTCATTTCTGGGGCGCCACCGGGGAAAACTGGGAGAGCGAATTCCTCCAGATGGGCTTCTACGTGGTGCTGACCAGCTTTCTCTATCAGCGCGGTTCCGCCGAGTCGAACGACCCCGACGAGCCGGAGTCGCCGAAGAAGAATGCCCTGGCCCGCAGCACCGGCTTCCTGCGCCGCAATTCCCTCTCGCTCGCTCTGCTCGCCCTGTTCCTCGCCGCCTTCTGCATCCACGCCAGCGGCGGCTACCAGGAGTATAATGAGGAACTGGCGCAAGAGGGCCAGCCGCTGCTGACCTTCGGCGGCTTCCTGACCAGCGCGGAGTTCTGGTTCCAGTCCTTTCAGAATTGGCAGAGCGAATTCCTGGCCGTGCTTGCCATCGTCCTGCTGACCATCACTCTCCGCCAGCACGGTTCGCCGG
>JAQGPE010000738.1 GCA_028293225.1 Akkermansiaceae bacterium
CCCTGGCCACCCGCCGGAACTCCTGCGGCAGCAACCCGTCCCGGCTTACGAACGTGTGGATCGCCGGTGCCCGCGCATTCCGCGGCACGCCCCCGTCCACCAGCGCCACCCGCCGTCTCGCCCGCCCCGCCACCAGCGCCGCCGACAGCCCGGCCGGACCTCCTCCCACCACGATCAGTTCCACCTCGTTCTCTACATTCATCGGCCATTCTCTAGCCCCTCCCGCCGGAAAACCGTACTTCCCATTTCGCAACGCCATTGATACCTTCAAGGCATCAATGATCGATGACCTGCGCATTCTCCGCGGCTTCGTCGCCGTCGCGGAAGAGCTGAATTTCCGCAAGGCCGCCGAGCGCCTGCACATGAGCCAGCCGCCGCTGAGCCGGATGATTTCCGCCTTGGAAAGCGAGGTGAATGCCACACTTTTCACCCGCAGCACCCGCAAGGTCGAGCTAACCCGCGAAGGCGCCATCTTCCTGGAAGCCGCCCGCGACGTGCTCGACTCCGCCGCCGCCGCCGGCCGCCGGATCCGCCGCGAAATCAGCTCGCCGCAGCGTCCCCTTCAGATCGGCTGCACCTCCACCGCCTATTTCGTCGGCTTTCCGGACCTGCTGGGAAACTTCCGCGCCGCCCACCCCGATACCCCGGTCGAGGTTCGCAGCATGAACTCCGCCGATCAGGTCGAAGCGCTGGTCTCCGGCCGACTCGATGTCGGCTTCGTCCTCCCCTCCGCCTCCCACCCGCAGCTGACCTCGACCCCGTTCAGGTCCTTGCGCATGCGCCTCGCCGTGCCATCCGACCACCCCCACGGCCAATCCGGCCAGCCGGTGCCGCTGGAGCGCTTTCGCCACGACCTCTTCATCCTGCACAACCCCGTCCAGGACCCCGGCATGTACGAGGGCATCCTGCGCTGCTGCACCCGCGCCGGCTTCCGCCCCCGCGTCCGGGTCAAAAGGGACGACGAACACTGCATGTCGCTGGTCACCTCCGGCGCGGGCATCCACTTCTCCGCCGCCGCCGCCCCCTGCGTGGCCATCTCCGGAGTCAGCTTCATCGACCTCGCCGGCGAAGCTCCGACCGTCGGGATTCACGTCATCCGGCGGAGCGATGACCCCTTCCCGCCACTCCGGAATTTCCTCCACATGGCCCAGACACCCTCTCCACCGCTCCAAACCTATCCGCTTGGGTAGCTAGCCGGACGCTCCCTCAGCATCAATCATCGCCGGGCCCTTCTTCCATCCCACCCAGACCGCCGACCCGATGCATTCCGCCACTGCCGCTGCCGCCGCCCTCATCCTCCTCGGAACCGCCGTCTTGTCCGGCACCTCCCGCGCCGATGAAACCAAGCCCGCCCTCCCCAAGCAGCCGCGCATCGTCAATATTTACAACTTCATCCGCAACTCCGACTACCGCCTCCAGAACTCCGAACAGATCCTCTTCGAAGCCACCGCCAACCAGATCAAGCTCATCAAACCCACCGGCCTGCCCGCCACCTGGGCGCTCCAGTACGATGCCCTGATCAACCCGAAGTACCAGGAACTGCTGAAGGAAATCGGGCCGAACGACGAGATCGCCGCCTGGTGGGAAATCCCCCGCCCCCTGGTCCAAAAGGCCGGGATCAAATGGCGCGGCCACGACCACGAGTGGGACTCCACCGCCAATGTCGGCTTCTCCCCCGGCTACACCCCGGATGAACGTCGCAAGCTCGTCGATGTCTACATGGCCGAGTTCAAGTCGGTCTTCAAACGCTACCCGCAGAGCGTCGGCTCCTGGTACATCGACGAGGTCACCCTCGACTACATGGCCCGCCGCTACGGCGTCATCGCCTCCTGCAATTGCAAGGACCAGGTCGGCACCGATGGCTACACGCTCTGGGGCGGCTACTGGAACCAGGCCTACTATCCCAGCCGTAGCAATGCCTACATGCCCGCCCAGACGAAGAGCGGCCAGATCGACATCCCCGTCTTCCGCATGCTCGGCAGCGACCCGATCTACCAGTACGGCGCCGCCCCCGGCATGTCCACGCTGGAGCCCGTCTATGGCAATGCCGGCGGCTCGGACAAATGGGTCGCCTGGTTCATGAAAGGCCTCATCCAGGGCCCCTCCCTCGCCTTCGCCTACACCCAGGCCGGCCAGGAAAACTCCTTCGGCTGGGACAGCATGAAGACCGGCCTCACCCTCCAGGTGAACCTCCTCGCCCAGCAGGCCAGGTCCGGTGAAGTCCAGGTCATGACCCTCGCCGATGCCGGCAAATGGTTCAAAGTGAAATACCCGCTCACGCCCGCGACTTCCATGGTCTATCTCGACGACTGGAAAAACCAGAACCGCCGCACCGTCTGGTACAACAGCCGCTTCTACCGCGCCAATCTCCTCTGGCAGGGCGAGACTTTCTTCATCCGCGACATCCACCGCTTCGACGAGTCCGTCGCCTCGCCCACCCACGATTCCGCGCTGAAGACCCATTCCCTGGCCTACACCACCCTGCCCGTCATGGACGGCTCCCTCTGGTCCGGCCCCGCCCAGGCCGGCATCTACCCCGCCCTCCTCAGCGCTGACGGCACCGCGACGACGCCACTCGCCGTAGACGGCCTGCCCGTCGTCACCGAGACCGGCGCCAGCGAACTCACCATCGTCCAACCCCTTCGCGACGGCGGCAAATTCACCCTGATCTGCGGCGAGTCCTCCCTCGCCTGCGCCGCCGAGGACACCCAGGGCCAGCCCCTCCCCTGGGTCTGGGAAATGAAAGGCGCCGGCGACAAAATGAAAAACGCCATTCAGGAAGTCCGCCCCGCCGCCATCACCTTCAAGACTGACAGTGGCACCTACACCGCCTCCCTGCAGCCCGGCTTCGGCGCCATCAAACAACAGGACGACGGCACCATCCGCCTGACCCCCAACGCCAAGGGTCGTCTCATCTTTGCACTAGGGAAGCAGTAGCAGAGCTCCGCCGCATGCTTGCCAAGTGGCTGACACGTCCCGTGGCTGCTTGAAAAGCCCACGGCCGCAGGCCGCTGATTCTCACTTCGACCGCAGCGCTTTCAACTCGCCGGCCACCTCCGCGATATCGTCCAGCCCGCGACACCGGATCCCTCCAAATAACGGTGACGGATCAATGATTTCCGCCCTCCATTCCCGGCCATTGAAATGAGCGTGGAGGTATGAGCGATCTCCATCGCAGATGATCTGCCTAAATGCCAATCGTCGCATATTGACGAGGATTCCACCCCGGTCCTCATCGGGAGTCCCCGTCAGGACCAGATTGACCCACCGCTCTGAGATCTTCTCGGCGGCAGCCATCTCTCCATCCAGAACATCAGGAGTTTTGCTCCACAGAGAGCCGCGATCCATCAATGCCAGCAGCCGGTGATAGTTCTCAGCCGGCACGGACCAGCTTTGAAACGTGATCTCTCCTGAAGGACTGGAGAGAATTTCCTCGCAGCGGCCATGCTCATCCAAGGTGAGCGTCGAGTCATCCCCCCAGCCGCCCTTCGTTTCGATCCAAAGACGATTCGAGCCAGGACGCCGGTCAATGAAAAAAGCAACCAGAGTCGCCGCGACCAAGCACCCGAAGAGCACCGTAAACCGGTAATTCAGGAAGAGCTTCATCATCGCGCAATCCAGATCGCACCGATCCTGCTGAATCCGCCAGCACCCGGCAATCTCCGAGTTCCGGCCAGGCGTCATCCCTCGATTCCTTGCGCACCCCCAATCGCCGGTGCCCACGCCACGGCTGATGACCGCACGCTCATTCGGCGTCCCCAGATTCCGCACCCGCCGCAGGTGTCCGATTTTGCCACCTTCTTACGTTTCCTATAACAAGATGACTTCATTTTTTATCATTAACTCTTGCCATCAAACGCTTGTTCCCTACCCATGCTGGAGACTCATATATCAAACCCATTTCACTCCTCATCCACTCATGGATCGCATCGCAGCCGCGCTTCAAGTCAACTACGTGACACGGCGTAGCTTCAGGTGAACGAGGCCGGAACCCTTTACCCAAGAACCCCAGGAAAACTGAACCAAACCCATGAACCACAGCACTCCTGCATGAAAACCCTGCATCGAATCAAAACAGCG
>JAQGPE010000578.1 GCA_028293225.1 Akkermansiaceae bacterium
CGGTATTGGTTGCGGTCCAGCTGTCTTCGATTTCGTATTTCCGGGCGGCACCGAGCGTGTAACCGGGCAGGCCGGGCGCGGAGATCTCCGCCACGCGCCATTGGGTGGCGGCATAGTTGGTGGAGCCCTGCGGATCAGAGAAGGCGCTGGAGGAGAAGGCCAGCCCGCTGACCGGATAGCCGTCCACGCCGGTGTAGGCGATGACCGGCTTGGCAGGGATGTCGGTGTCCTCAGCCTCTGACCGGAGATACTGGTAGCCGTAGCCGAGCTGGTTGCCGTTGTTGACCTCCCAGGTGGTTCCGGCAGGCCAGGCATTGGTCGTGTAGCCGCGGAGATAGTCCATCATGTCCGCATGGTCTGCGACGCCCACGTAGGAGGGGCTGCGGAGCCAGCGGGTCCAGGTGCCACCGAAGCGGGTGTCCTCCATGGGCGTGTAGAAGAAGTTGCCGCGGTGGTTTTCCTGGCCGCTGTGGACTCCATCGATGCCGCGGGTGCGCGGGTGAAGGTTCCACATGGCGGCATCGGCGTTGGCCAGATTGTCGATGGTTCCGGCCGGGGCGACGATTTGTGAAAACTCATCGACCAGCTGACCGATCTGGCCACCGGTCGCGGTGCTGTCGGAGGCCATCAGATCCAGAACTTCCCGGGCGCGGTTGCGGAACTCCAGGGCCAGGGCGGGATTCTCCATGATCGCCTTTTGACTGGAGATGACTCCGGGGATGTTCTGCCCGTCGATGCTGGTGCCGGAGTGAGTTTTGGGAATGAACATCATGTCCAGGTCCCAGGGGATCACCATCCAGCGGTTGTCGGTGGAGCGGCGGTAGAAGTAGTGGTTCTCGCCGGCGCGCAGATCGACATTGCCGATGAGACGGTTGATGGCGTGAAAGGTGTAGTAGGTGTCGAGATCGAGATTGGCCCGCCACCAGTCAACGGTAGGGGTGGTGGTTTCGACCGTGGAAATGAAGCTGTTGTAGTCGGCCGAGTTTTCCGCATAGCCGGGCAGCAGGTGCTCCGGTTCGCCCAGGCCCTCGGCGATGCTATAGATGTTCCCGTCCGGCAGGCCCCGCTCATCCAGGAAGTTCCCCTTGATCGGCTCGATCGCCGAGTAGAGTCCCCAGAAGTCGCCCGCATATTGTCCGTCGGTGTCGACCCCTGGCGAGATGGCATCCGAAACGGAGGAGCCCGCCGCCGGGGTTTCCTCCGCATTCCGGACCACACGGAACTGGTAGTAGTGGCTGTAGGGCGATGGAACGCCGGCGAGCTGGAAGATTTTCAGCGACAGGGATTCACTGACACCTGCCATGCCGCGATTCGCAGGCACCCACGGGCTGGCGCAGGCATTGGCGGAAAAGCTGCCCCAGGTCTCGGTGTAGAGGGCTCCGGAGAGATCTCTGGGCGCGAAGTCGCGGGCGGCATTGAAGTAGTACTTCCACTTGTTTTTTCCGGACTGGTAGACGGAGTTCTGGCCGCGGTTGCGATACTGGATGTTGTCGTAGACCACGCCGTCATAGACTAGGGCTCCCGTGAAGCGCTGGTCTTCGTAGGCGGTATCATACTGGGACTTCATGACATCGTCCCCATTGGCGATCAATGTGTAGACGGGGATCGATCCCAGGGTCGCCGGGGAGAAGGTATTGACCGGCTCGGTGCCGGGGCGGAGGGAGCCGCGATAGGCCGGGAGGCCGTTGTAGACGTAGTAGGCGAAATTTTTCTGGCCATCGTCCGCGTAGGGCACGGTCTGCTGGTTGCCAAGGGCGTCGGCAAAGGTGACGCGGTAGCGGACCAGACGGCGGTTGGTCTGGAGAGCGGCCGGGAGGACGGCGGTGTAGAAGGAGTCGCCCGCCGTGGCATCGCCGAGGGTGCCGCTGTCGCTCATGGGGACGGAGGTCCAGCTGGTCTCATAGCCGGGATCGGACGAGCGGAGGTAGGCGCCGGGGTCGACGAGTTGATAGGAGAGGGAGACGGCGCCCATGCCGTTCGGGCTGGTGATCTTCGCCGTGATGGTCACGGGCTGGTTGGCGGCGGGCTGAAGGGGGGAGTGGGTGACCTGCTCGATGTGGGGTGGAACGAGGTTGATCGCGATGAGGGTGCTGTTGGCCCGGCCCGGAGTCGGGTAACCGGTCGACGCCCGCCAGGAGCCGGCGAGGTTGTTGTCGAGGGTTGGGTTGAGCAGCTCCGCGGAGGGGCCCTGATTGTCGATCGCCGAAGGCCAGGGGAAGCCCGCGCGATAGGTGACGCTGTCACGGAGCGTGCCGGCGGCGTCCTTCAGGGTGATGGTTTCACCGGCGGAGAGTTTACCGCTCCATGGGCCGAGGGCGGTGATGCCATAGCGGGTGAGGATGGAAGCCGGGTTGAGCGCCACGACCAGATAGCCGTGGGAGGGCAGGGTGGTGGTGGGAAAGGTGAAGCTAACGGCGTCGGAAAACTTCCAGCCGGTCAGGACCAGATCGCTGTCGCCGGGATTGTAGAGCTCGATGAACTCCTCAAGTTCGTGGCCGTCCTCGGGCTTTTCGTGAAACTCATTGATGACAGCTGTCGCAGGAACGGCCCCGGGGCATGCGGACGCGACGAATAGGCATGCAAAGCATGCGAGCAGCTGAACTTTCACGCCGGGGACCCAATCCTGATAAAAGCGGAAAGAAAAGCCCCGTGTCTTTTTTGTAACCTTCTATCCATAAGGGAAATGACTTCGATATCAGGCGTTTTCCTTGATTCAGAGATGTTTAAGTTGTTTGAAGCGGAAAATGCAAAGAAACGTAAAAATCGTGTATCGAGAGTCTATCCCGGCGCACCGAAGCGAAGGGGAGATGCCTTGGCCGGCTCCGTCGAGAAGGGTCCACTCGGGGTTCTCCACGGAGCCAGCCCGCCTTTCCGGGGAATGCGCGGCGGTGTCACGAGCCTCCTTCCGGCCGGTCAGGTCCTCTCATCCACGAGAGATTTTTGTCAGGGATGGAACCCTGGAAATGGGGCTTCAAGAAATTCGGTATTGTAAATTGAGCGTAAACTCGCAATATTTTAAACGATATTGGAGTCATGAAAGCCTTTTTTCAGCTAGAAAAGCAACGTGTTAGGCAAGTTAGATGCCAAGTGAAGGTGAAATCTTGACGAATCGGCTCCGGATGGCTGGCATCCGGGTCATGAGTTTCGTCCGGCTCGGAAGTACGATGATCAACGTGGAGCGCATCGCCTACACGGTTTATCACGATGCGGTGCAGCCGCTACAGCCGGTGCCGGGACGTTTTGGCCTCGAGGATCTCTCGAATCCGATTTCGCCTCAGAAGCTGGTGATTCATTTCACCGGCGGAATTTCCACCGCTTTCTCCGGCGAAGAGGCCGACCATGCGCTGCGGATGATCGGCGGGGCGATGGGGATGGGGGAGAACTGAGTGAGTGAGCCGGCGAACAGTCCCGGCGGGTCAGCTGGCGACCGCATCCTGCCAGGAATCTCCCCAGCGTTGCGGTTGCCGGGCGAACGCCGCTTCGTTCTGGCCTTCCGGGGATCCGTGCATCGGGATGATGTTGGTCTGCTCCGCCGCAGGGAGCGGGGGATAGAGGCGGATGCTCTGGCGCTTTACTTCCACTCTCATGGGAGCGGCCTTCTTTTGAAACCACGTCGTCAGCATGGGTTCATGTGAACAGGTGTTCGTTTGATCGTCAATCTTCCTTTTTAAAAAAATGTGGAACGTTTGGAAGCGACCCTCAAAATTCACTTCATGAAGAGCAGGGAGAGGGTGTCGGTGTCGTCGCCTGACTTGGCGCGGACGCCGAGGATCAGCTTGCCGCGGCCGCTGTGTTCCTTGGGCTTGAGGCCGCCGGGATCGCCGAGCCAGTCGCTCTGGTAGGAGTCTTTTGGATCGAGCGTGAGGCCGTCCGGGTTGATTTTCATGAAGGTCAGCTGAAAGCAGCCGACGACTTCGACGTTGGGCTGGGGGATCTTGCCGCGAACGGTGATGGCGCCGACGGCGTAGCCGTCCTTGGCGATGGCCTTGGTGTTGCCATGGTTGCGGCCGAAGGCGCGGCCGGTCTTCACTCCCTCCGGGGTCATGAAGATGGGTTCGGCGACTTCAGTCACCTGGGAATTCCACCATTTTCCGGCGTTGGCGGCGAAACCGATCAGGTAGCCGCCTTCATGCGGGATGTCGGTGACCTGGACCGGCTTTGGGTTGGTTTCCGTGCACTGGACGCGGTTTTCCTCCGCGGCGGTGCGCAGGATGGTGAAAGTCCTGGCGCGGCGGACGGCGGCGATGGCAATGGTGTCGTTTTTGGCGACCCAGCCCTTTTCGATTTCCGCCAGATCCTTGAGGTGCTGGGCCCGGAGGGCGGTGCGTTTCGGGGCGAAGGCCAAAGTGATCTTCTGGGCTTCCGTGACGTAGGTCTTCCAAGCGCTTTTGACGCCGACCGGGACGTTTTCGTCAGGGGCGCCTGCGAGGCCCGAGGAGGCGAAGCGGCCGACCTCCTTGCGGATCGGGTCGCCTTTCTCCGGCGTACTGCTGTGCTCGATCTTCTGAATCAGGGTGGCGAGGGCATCCTGGTAGGCCTTGGTCGCGGGCTCGAGCTGGGTCTTCAGTTCCTCGTCCAGGGCTTTTTCCTTCGGCGCATAGTCCTGCATCAGCTGGGCGAGGTCCGGGGGGATGGTGTGATTTTCCAGACCCTCTTCAGGCGATTGTCCGTGGACATGGGGGAGGGGGGCGAGGGCGAGGCAGACCGCGAATGCCAATAAGTTAGAGAGGCGTTTCATCACTAAAAGAGGATGGGAAGACAGGCCGGCAAAAGGTCCGTTACGGTCCGGACAGGTAATAAATTTCCTGTTATATAGCAATTCAAAATGCGGAGGGATACTCCACCCTCCAAACAGGGATAACGATCTTAGGACTGACGAGTCCGCTGATCGCTTGCATTTCGCCCGGCGGGGCGGACCGTGCCGGATGGCGCAATCTCCCGGAAAAGACGATGTGAAGAATGGCAGCGAAGAAAAAGGCCCGCCGTTGCAGGTTCCGGCGAAGGAACCGGTGGGCGACGGCTTTCCTGCAGAGAAGGATGTTTCGAAGGCTCCGCCCGGTTCGGACCAGTCGGAGTCGACCTCGCCGCCGGGCCGGCCGAAGAAGGACGGGTGAGGATGACGCCGTGCGTCCTCCCAATATGCTCAGGGCTTGGGGAGGAGTGTCAGGGTGCGGAAGGTGCGGATGCCGCCGCCTTCCTCCCGGTAGTCGCGGGTGGTGAGGGTGCGGCTGTCGGTGCTCCAGAAGCAGGCGTAAATGCCATGGTCGGGAACTTCTCTTTCGTTGGCGGTGGCATAGGTGATTTCGCCGCTGCCGACATCATAGAGGTAGAGTTTTGCGTCGCCTGAGATGTCGTCTTCAAGAATCGCGCAGGAGGAGAAAGCGACGGTGGCACCATCCGGGCTGATGACGGGGTTGATCGCATCCGTGCGGGGCAGGGAGATGCGGCGGGATTTGCCGTCGCGGGAGACGAGGTAGATCTCGCGCGGGCTGGCATCCAGGACCAGCCTGCCATCCCGCGTGGTGGTGTTGAGATTCTCATTGCCCATGGATGGGCGGTCGCCCGTGACGGCGCTGATGGCCCAGACACCGGTCGAGGCATCATCATTGCTGAAGGAACAGCCTTCGATCGTGTGGGCAGAAAAGAGGCGGTGCTCGCCGAGCCAGAGCTCCTCCACGTTGGGTGCTGGCTGGCGGAACTCATAGGTCTTTGGCCGGTCGGCGGGGATCCCGGCGGGTGTTTTTTCATCCGCGGCGATTTCAGGGTCCGGAGCGGAGGCCAGTTTGAATTTGAGGGGAGGGGTGTGGCTTGACGAGGAGGTCGAAACGAGTGTCAGAGTCCGCAGGAGCAGGTGGGGCCCGTCTTTTTCCCACGATTCCTGGAAGGTAAGGGTGCGGCTGTCCGGGCTCCAGGAGAGGGAGGCGGCCAGAAATTGATTCACGTTTTCCTGATAGGATGAAGCAGGGAGAATTTCCCCGCTGGCGGCATCGCAGAGGAAAACCTTTTGCTGGGAATCGCCCCAGAAGGAACCGGTGAATGCGATGGCGGTGGCGTCGGGGCTGATCAGGGGCGCGAAGGCATCCAGTTCGAGCGGCGAGATGCGGCGGGACTTGCCGTCCGGGGTGATGAGCCAGATCCCGTGGCACTTGGTAGCATGGGAGGATTTGCCTTCAGCAGAGGTATCGTTTGCCAAAGCGGAAACGACCCAGGTCCCGGTGGCCGGATTGTCGCCGCTGAAAGAGCGGCCTTCGATGGCGCGGGCAGAGAAGATGAGGCGGTCGCCATGCCAGAGTTCGGTCACCTCGGCGGAGGGCTTGCGGAGTTCGCCCGGCTGCGGACTTTCAGCAGGCTTCCCGTCCGCGGCGGGCTGGATCGGCCCGAGCTCGAACTGCAGCGGTGCGGCGATGGCGCTGGTGAGGAGCGCGGCGGCGGCGAGAGAAAGAGGCAGGAAGGAGAGTGCACTCATGGCGATGGCGGACGCCATTCACCGTGTGACGGTTGCGGAGAGTTGCAAGCGGAGTTGCGGCCCGCAGCGGGGTGGGGAGGTAAAATCGGAGTAAAGCGAAGAGGTGGACGACCGGCCGACCGAAGCCGGGCGCAGGGCAGCGAAGAGCACCATGGTCAATCCACCTTCTGCTCCGGAATCAGCATTCGTCGGCGCAGGCCAGTTCGGCGGGCGCTTTGGCTTTGCGGGGCATGAGCACCAGAGCGGCGGCGATCGCGATGAGGACCGTGACGGCGCCGGCGATGCCGAGGCTGCCGAGGCCGAAGAAATCGATGGTCCGGCCGCCGATGAAAGCGCCGGCGGCGATGCCGAGATTGGCACCGGAAATGTTCAGCGAGGCTCCGAGCGCCGGCGTGGCCTTTTCACCGACCGCCTTCATGACCCGGACGTGGGAGACGGTGAAAAGCGCGGCCTGGGTGATGCCCCAGACGGTCAGGGCGGCGCCGAGGACCACCCATGAAGTGGCGAAGGGCGCCAGCACAAGCAGCGAGACCAGCAGGGGAACGCAGAAGATGATGGTGGCGCGCAGCGGGTCGCGGTCGACCAGCTTGCCGCCCAGCCAGTTGCCGATCAGGCCCATGCCGCCGAAGCCCATCAGGATCCAGCCGACGGCCGCGGCGGGGACTCCGGCCAGGCGCTCCAGCAGATCGGCCAGGTAGGTATAGACGCTGAAGAGGCCGGCGAAGACCAGCAGCGAGAGCAGCACGTGGCCGACGCTGCGGGCGTCGCGGAAAATGGTCATCTGCCGCAGGGCGCCCGGCTGGTCCTGGTTGCCGCGGGTGCGGGGCAGCAAGAAAAAGAGCAGGGCGGCCTTGGCGAAGGCGAGCACGGCGAGGGCTCCGAAGGCGGTGCGCCAGCCATAGGCGTCCGAGATCAGGGTGCCGATGGGGATGCCGAAGATGGTGGCGGCGACGATGCCGAAGGAGACCATGGAGATCGCCTTGCCGGCGCGTTCCGGGCCGACGATGTCGACGGCCGTTTCACTGGCCAGCGCCCAGAAGACCGGCAGCATCAGCGCGGGAATGAAGCGGGCCACGGCCATGACCGCGATGTTCGGAGCGATGGCGGCGACGGTGTTCGAAAGCGCGAAAAGCAGCAGCGTCAGGACGAAGAGCGGCTTGCGCGGGAAGCGCGACAGCAGCGCCACCAGCATGGGACCTACGAGAGCCACCGTAAATGCGAACAAGGTGACGAGCAGGCCCGCCTGCGGAATGGTCACGCGCAGATCGCGGGCGACTCCCGGCAGGACGCCGACCAGGATGAACTCGGTGGTGAGGATCGAGAATCCTGCGGCGGAAAGCAGCAGAATGGGCAGCAGCGAGGGCTGTGCGGAAGAGGTCTTGCTCATAGGCGGCGGCGCAAGCGGTAACGCCGG
>JAQGPE010000006.1 GCA_028293225.1 Akkermansiaceae bacterium
ACAAGGTCGCGCTGAAAGCCGCCGCGCTCGATGAAGCCAGCGGCATGGTCGTCTCCCAGCGCGATGACCAACTGCTCTGGCTCCTCAACGACAGCGGCGGCGCTCCCGCCCTCTACCTGGCCGGGACCGATGGCTCCGACCGCGGCCTCTGCGTGATCCGCGGTGCCACCAATGTCGATTGGGAGGACCTCTCGTCCTTCAAGCTCGACGGCAAGCCCTACCTCCTCATCGCCGACGCCGGCGACAACGCCTCAAAGCGCCAGAGCTGCACCCTCTACATCATCGCCGAGCCGCCGCTGCCCAAGCCCGGCGCCGCCCTGAACGCGGTCGCTCCCATCGCCTGGTCGATCCACTTCGTCTACCCCGACGGCCCCCGCGACTGCGAAGCCGTCGCCGTCGATGCCGCCGCGCAAAAGATCATCCTGGTCAGCAAGCGCACCAAGCCGCCCGTGGTTTACGAACTCCCGCTTCACCCGGCCGATCCCGCGATCCTCCAGGTCGCCAAACGCGTCGGCACCACCTCCGTGCCCCAGCCGGAATGGAGCATTCCCATCCCCTACGGCACCCAGCCGACCGGCCTC
Source organism: Akkermansiaceae bacterium (assembly GCA_028293225.1). Classification (GTDB taxonomy): domain Bacteria; phylum Verrucomicrobiota; class Verrucomicrobiia; order Verrucomicrobiales; family Akkermansiaceae; genus Haloferula. The sequence goes on from JAQGPE010000006.1 coordinate 582, forward strand.
GCCTTCTCTCCGGACGGCGCCACCGCCGCCATCGTCACCTACACCGCCATCCACATTTTCCCGCGCGCCAAGGGCGAATCCTGGGCCGCCGCGCTCGGCCGTCCCGCCACCCAGATCCTGCCCCATCCGCTCAGCCAGGCGGAGTCGATCGCATTTTCCTCTAATGGAAAGACCCTGCGGATCGTTTCAGAAGGGCTTCATTCTCCTATTCTTACCTACCAAAGATAAGTTTGAAGCGCCTGTGTGACGATTTTGCGGCAAATGATAGATTCCCCTCGCAACCTCGGTCCTATTCGACAGTTTCTCCCTCCTAATCTTATCAAATCCATGAGAACCCCTCTTGCCCTCCTCGCCGGCCTTGCCGCCCTGACCACCGCCTCCCATGGCGCTCTGTCGATGGTGATCTCGGAATACATGTACGGAACCAAGGATGCTTCGGGCCTCGGCGAGTTCGTGGAATTCACCAACGTCAGCGGCTCGGCGATCGACATGACCGGCTGGAGCTTCGACGACTCCTCCGCCACCGCGGGCTCCTTCAGCCTCTCCAGCCTGGGCGTCGTCCAGCCGGGTGAGTCCGTCATCATGACCGACGCCACGGCCGCTGCTTTCCGCACCGCATGGGGCCTCGCCGGCACGGTGAACGTGATCGGCGGCAACACCCAGAACCTCGGCCGCGCCGATGGCATCAACCTCTTCGACTCCTCGAATACCCTGATCGATTCCCTGAGTTTCGACGACCAGACCATCACGGGCAGCTTCCGCACCAACGGCACCAGCGCCTCCGGTGATCCCAGCAGCTACGGCAGCCACAACTCGGCCCTCTTTGTCGCTTCCGCCATCGGACAGCCCAATGTGGTGACCTCCACCGGTGGCGATGTCGGCAGCCCTGGCTTCGCCGTCGTTCCGGAAGCCTCGTCCCTCGCCATCTCCGCTCTCGCCGGCCTCGGCTTCCTGCGTCGCCGCCGCGCCTGAGCCCCGGCAGCATCGATTTTCGCCAAAGGGCGGACGCCACCAAGCGTCCGCTCTTTTCATTGCCGCTCTGAGAGCCCCGCAGGGGCGAAATGTGACAGCCAGGGGTGAAACCCCTGGAAACAACCGCGATGAAATCGCGCACTCCGGTCGCCCGCGACCGCCCCCGGCACGCGGGACGCGCTATTGTGTTCTCCGCAAACCCCCGCCGTCCCCGGCTCTCCCTCTCAAGCCGACAGCAGCTTAAGCAACTCCCCCGCCGCCGGCGTATCCTTCGCCCCGCGCCGCTTCATCAGCGCGATCACCCGGTCCAGCCCCTTCCCGGCAAATGGCCGGAACACAATGCCCTCCACCGCCGGCCCCCGCGTCGCCAGCTTCGGCACCACCGTGATTCCCAGCCCCGCCGCCACCATCGACAGCGCCGTCGCCAGCTGGTCGCACTGCAGCCCCGGGTCCGGCTCGCGGATCTTGCACAGCCGCAGCGTCCGGTCCGACAGGCAGTGCCCGCCCTTCAAATGGATCAGCTCTCCGGCATTCAGATCCGCTGGCGTCGGCGCCGCCTTCCGCGTCGCCAGCGCATGCCGCGCCGGCGCCGCCAGCATCAGCGGCTCGCGGAAAAGCTCCTGAACTTGTAGCGACCACTTCTGCCGGTCCGCCTCCGGCACATCGCTCAACACCGCGAACTCGATCCGCCCCTCCACGATCTGCGCAATCAGTTCCTCCGTCCGCGCCTCCGAAATCGCGATCGCGATCCCCGGAAAACGATCGCGGAACGACCCCAGCCACCGCGGCAGCAGATACGGCGCGATCGTCGGGATGATCCCGAACGCCACCCGCCCGTGCTGCAGAGTCCGCCGCCCGGCAAACGCCTCCTTCAGCCGGTCCCTCTCCGCCAGCAGGATCTCCGCATGCTGCAGCACCGTCCGCCCCGCCGCCGTCAGCTCCACCCCCCGCGCCCGCCGCACCAGCAGCGGTTCCCCGAATTCCTCCTCCAGCGCCTGAATCTGTTGGGTTAGAGCCGGTTGCGAAATGTTGCACCGCCCCGCCGCCGCCGTCAGCGACCCCAGCTCCGCCGCCGCCTTGAGCGATTCCAAATGTCGCAGCTCCATGCCGATCCATAAGAATCACCAATGGCTCCCTTCGCAACCAACGATTTCAGCTCACGACAAAAATATGACATTCTCAAGCACCTGAAACCATGAACCGCTCCCAACTCACGACCACCGGTGGCAACCCGATCGGCGACAACCAGAACTCCCTGTCCGCCGGACCGCGCGGACCGCTGCTTCTCCAGGACTACCAGCTCATCGAAAAGCTGGCCCACCAGAACCGCGAACGCATTCCGGAACGCACCGTCCACGCCAAGGGCTCCGGCGCTTTCGGAACGCTGACCATCACCCACGACATCTCGAAATATACCAAGGCCTCCGCGCTCCAACTCGGCAAGCAGACCGAAACGCTGCTGCGCTTCTCCACCGTCGCCGGTGAGCGCGGCGCCGCCGATGCCGAACGCGACGTCCGCGGTTGGGCGCTGAAATTCTACACCGACGAAGGCAATTGGGACCTCGTCGGCAACAACACGCCGGTCTTCTTCGTCCGCGATCCGCTGAAGTTCCCGGACTTCATCCACACGCAGAAGCGCCACCCCCGCACCAACATGCGCAGCGCCATCGCCATGTGGGACTTCTGGTCGCTGTCCCCGGAAAGCCTCCACCAGGTCACGATCCTCATGTCGGACCGCGGCCTGCCGCAGAGCTACCGCCATACCAACGGTTACGGCTCCCATACTTACTCGCTCATCAATGCCGCCGGGGAACGCTTCTGGGTGAAGTTCCACTTCAAGACCCTTCAGGGCATCAAGACCTACACCAACCAGGAAGGCGAACAGATCATTGCCAAGGACCGCGAGTCGCATCAGCGCGATCTCTACGAGCACATCGAGAAAGGCGATTTCCCGCAGTGGAATTTCCAGATCCAGATCATGCCGGAACTGGATGCCGAAAACTGCCCGTTCAATCCCTTCGATATCACCAAGGTCTGGCCGCACGCCGACTAC
>JAQGPE010000007.1 GCA_028293225.1 Akkermansiaceae bacterium
GGTAGCGTGGCGATAGTGGCGGCGCTGGAGGGCCTTTGGCAGCCAGTGGACGAAGGGGGTGAGCAGGTGAGGCTCGAAGAAGAACTCCCGCGCGGGGGTCTGGACGTAGAACTGCTTACCGACGCGCCGCATTTCCCGGGCCATCCGCACCTGGTTGTCCCAGGTGGCGAGGTGCTCGATCACGCTGTTCGAGAAGACGATGTCGAACTCTCCATCGGCGAATTCCATGTCCATCCCATCGCCGATGCGCGCCTCGCAGTGGCCCTTCATCGAGTCCGGGACCTCGATGGGGTAGAGGTTGATCATGGTGATGTGCGACTCGATGCCGGACTCGATCCAGAACTGCGGCATGCCGCCGACGTCGAGGATCCGCGTTTCCTTTGTGGGGCGGAAACGCGCGATGAAGCGCTCGATCCTGCGGCGCCGGAAGATGGGCGACAGGCGCAGGTAAATGTCATTCATCTTCATGCGGAGGAGCGGCCGCGGAGGGCCGTCCCAGCATGAAAGCCGGGAGCGCGGCTCTCAATCAAATCTTTCCCGCAGGCAGGCCGGGCTCCGTCATTTCGCGGTCAGGATGGCGGTCGCCGCGGAGCTGGGGTCGGCTCTTTCCAGAAGGGACTGATAGATCGCGCCGGCGGTGCGGGAGACCTTGTCCGAGTGGGCGGTCTTGCCGTTGATGGTGAGCGAGACGGGTTGGTCGAGGTCGAGCATCTTGTCAGAGAGGCGGATCTTCATGCCTGCCGGGACGTCGCCCGTGAGGGTGATCTGCTGGCCCTGCGCGACCGCCTCGATTTTCTGCCCGGCCTTGGCGGCCTGCACGTCCGGGATCTGAAGCCAGTAGAAGCGGTCGTTGAGGACGTCGTCCTGGACCCAGACGATCTTGGCGGGCCAGGTGGTGCGGGTGAATTTCGCCATCCAGGGGACGGCTTCGGCGTCCTTTTTGTTCATCCAGTGCGGCAGGCCTTCGTAGACGCGCGACATGTGGGTGTAGCCGCCGGCGTCCTTTTTCTCGAGTTCGTCGAGCTCGGCGGCCTTTTCGGCATCGAGCTTGTTGCGGTTGTAGGCCGCGTCCTCGCCACCGACAAAGATCGCGAACGGCAGATCGCGCAGCGACAGCAGGGAGGCGTCGCCGGGGTGGCCGGCCATCATCGCGGCGGCGGCCCAGCGGTCGGCCATGCGCGGGGCGAGCTGCCAGCAGCCGTCACCGCCGGCGGAGTAGCCCATGATGTAGACCTTTTCCGGGTTCACGCCGTGGAGGGCGACCTGGTCGTCGATCAATCTCTGGAACATTGGATCGATGTGGGACTGGTGCCAGAGATCCCAGGTATTGGTGGGGGCGCGGGGGGCGATGTAGACGCCCTCCTCCGGCTGGTAGAGAGTGATCTGGTTGCGCCACTGCTGGTCATTGACTTCCGCCGGGGCGCCGCCGCCGCCGTGCATGGAGATCCACAGGCTGCGGCCGCCTTCCGGCTCCTTGCCGAAGGTCTTCACCAGCCAGCGCATGGACTTGTCGCCGAGGACGATCTCCTTCTTGTCGTCTTCGTCCTTGCGCTCCGCGGCCAGGGTGGCGAGGCGGTCGGCGGCGAGGAGATCGAGCACGCGGCTGGCTTCGGATTTCGAGAGCGGGGCCTGGAGGGCGGGCGCGTCGAGCTTGCGGTCCTTGGCCGGGGTGGCGAGCCAGGCTTCGATGGCGGTCAGGGGTTGGGAGACCGGGGCCATGTCGGCCCAGGCGGCATCGAGAGTCGTGTCCTTGGCGGTGACGGGCTCGAAGGGCGTTTCGCGGGTTTCGCCGTCGCGGGTGAAGCGGACCCAGCCGCGGGTGCCGGCCGCCATTTCGAAACGCGGCATGTCATTGAGGTCCGAGGTGCCGGCTTTGGTTTCGGCATCGGGTGCGGAAGCGGGGAGGGCGAAAGAGCCTTTCGAAGGCGGGGCGCAGAAGGCTCCGTCCTTACCGGCGGTGAAGCGGGCACCGCTGGAGGTCACGACGGCGACCTTGGCGACCAGGCGTTCGCCGCCTTTTTTGTCGAAGAGGCGGATGCCGAGGGAGGGGATGGCGGGCGCTTCGGGAGAGGGGGCGCCATCGGATTTCAGGTAGCGAGTGGTGACGTTGACGCCGCCGACGTCTTCGCTGCGCTCCGACCAGATCATCGGGAAGGCGAGGCCGGTCTTCTTCCAGGAAGTGGCGAAAATGCCGTTGGCGGGGACGTCGGGCTTGGCTTCGGCGGCGTCCTTGGTGAACCAGGCGCGGTCGAGGCCGTCCTTGTCGTATTCATCGGCGCCGGTGAAGTGCCAGTCGCCGTCCCAGATTTCCACCCAGGTGTGGTTGCCGCGGCCGTTCGACCACATCGGGGTGCCGGCGGCGCGGGCCGGGATGCCGACGGAGCGGCAGGCGTCGACCAGGATGATGCTGAGGCCGGTACAGGTGGCCATACCCGACTCCATCGACTCCTTCGGGCTCTGGTTGGTGCGCTTGCGGCCGGTGTTGTAGTGGACGTTGACCTGCTTGAAGAACTCCTGGTTGATCGCCTGGACGGCTTCGGTGATGGACTTGGCGTTCTTGACGATCTCTTTCGCCTTGGCGTGGAAATCGGCGCGCCAGGGGTCGCGGGGTTCGTCGAAAACAGCGTAGGGCAGCACGTCGTTCTGGAAGATTTCCTCCGGCACCGCCTTGGCCCAGGGGGTTTCCTCGCGGGCCCGCAGGGCCAGGTCGAGGTTCTCGGTCAGGAACTCCGTGGAAAGCGCCTGCTTGTCGGAGGCGGGCATGCCCTCGACCAGGAATTTGGCGGCCTTTTCACCGGCCTCGCCGTGGGTCTTGGCGGCGTTGGCGACGAAGTCATCGACGGGGGCGGCCATGGCGGCCATGGCAGTGGCGAAAAGGACGGCAAGCGGGCGCATTCGCCGATCCTAGCGACACCGCAGCGCACGTCCATCTCACTTTCCTGCGAACCCGATCAGCTCAGCCCGGCGGCGAGGACGGCGGCTTTGACCGCATTGACGTGGCCGCCGACGCGGGCGGGCATCGGCAGGGCGCTGGGGGTTTCGAAGGTGAAGGAAAGCGGGCAGCCGAGCTTGGCGAC
>JAQGPE010000020.1 GCA_028293225.1 Akkermansiaceae bacterium
CTTTCATGTGGAAGCCGGGCCGCAAGGGCTCCGACCACGAAATCATCGGCCTGGCCCAGCTGCCGGAGATCTGGGGCGTGAAGGAGCCGCACCAGATCATCGACCTGCTCGGGCTGATGGGCGACTCGGTGGATAACATCCCCGGGGTGCCCGGGATCGGGCCGAAGACCGCGCAGAAGCTGATCGCGGACTTCGGCAGCGTGGAGGCGCTGCTGGAGAAGGCAGGCACGCTGAAGGGCAAGCAGAAGGAGAACCTGATCACCTATGCGGATCAGGCGCGGCTTTCAAAGGATCTGGCGACGATCATCATCGACGCGCCGATCGACGTGACTTTCGAGGCGCTGGAGCTATCCGCCCGCGATGACGAGGCGGTGAAGGATCTTTTCACCGAGTTCGAGTTCCGCACGCTGACGAAGCGTTTGTTCGGGGACGGCGGAGGGGTGGCCGAGGTCAAGGAGGACACTGGCGAAGAGGCGGCGGCTCCGGCGGCGCTGACGCTGTTTGAGACCTTCAAGACGATTTCCGAGGTGCCGCATTCCTACCACCTGGCGGAGGCGCCGGAGAAGCAGGCGGAGCTTTTCGCGGCGCTGCGGGCTTCGCAACGCTTCTGCTTCGACATCGAGACCACGGCGCTGGACCGTTTCGAGGCGAAGCTGCTGGGCGTGGCGTTTTCCTGGGAAACGCATGGCGGCTGGTACCTGCCGTACGATGGCTCGGAGTATCAGCGGAATGAGCTGAAGGCGATCCTGGAAGGTCCGGCCGAAAAGCTGGGGCATAACCTGAAATACGACCTCAGCGTGCTGCTGCATCACGGCATCGCCGTGGAGGGGCCGTTCGTGGACACCATGCTCGCGCATGCCCTGGTCGCGCCGGAGCAGCGCCATAGCATGGACTACCTCAGCGAGACGCTGCTGGGTTACGCGCCGATCAAGCTGGCGGAACTGGCGAACTCCCATTTGCAGCCGCCGGTGCCGGAAGCGGGCAGTGACGACCTGTTCAATTTCTCCGCCGCGAAGAAGGCCTCGAAGGAGCTGGATGTCACCGCGATCCCGACGGCGCTGCTGGGCGAGTATGCGGCGGAGGATGCCGATGTGACCTGGCAACTGGCGGACAAGATCCTGCCGGCCCTGGCAGGGCAGGAGCGGGTGTTCCGCAACATCGAGTGCCCGCTGCTGCCGGTGCTGGTGCGGATGGAAATGGAGGGCATCTCCGTGGATCCGGCGGCGCTGGTGGAAATCGGCAACCTGCTCCAGACCCGGATCGACGAGCTTTCCATCTCCATCGCCGCGCACGCCGGGCGGCCGTTCAATCTGAACTCCCCGAAGCAGCTCGGTGAGATTCTGTTCAACGAGCTGAACCTGGCGGACAAGGCGAAGAAGACCAAGACCGGCCAGTTCAAAACGGATGAAGCGACTCTGGCTTCGCTGGCGGGCAAGCACCCGATGATCGACGAGATCCTGGAGTATCGCGAGGCGACCAAGCTGAAGGGTACCTACCTGGACGCGCTGCCCGGCCACATCGTGAAGGAGACCGGCCGCATTCATACCTCCTTTCATCAGCTGGTGGCGGCGACGGGACGGCTGGCCTCGACGGATCCGAACCTGCAGAACATCCCGGTGCGCTCGAAGCTGGGCCGCCAGATCCGCAAGGCTTTCGTGCCGCGGGCGGGCTTCACCCTGCTGTCGTGCGACTACAGCCAGATCGAGCTGCGGATCATGGCCGCACTGGCGGAGGATGCCTCGATGATCGAGGACTTCCGCAACGCGAAGGACATCCACACCGCGACCTCCGCGAAGGTCTGGGGCGTGCCGGAAAGCGAAGTGACCAAGGACATGCGCAGCGGCGCGAAAATGGTGAACTTCGGGATCATCTACGGCATTTCCGCCTTCGGTCTCAGCCAGCGGCTGGGGATTCCCCGTAGTGAGGCGGGGACGATCATCGACAACTATTTCCGCGAGTATTCGGCAATCAAGGCGTTCATGGACCGCACCATCCAGGAAGCGCGCCAGAGCGGCTATGTGGAAACGCTCACCGGGCGGCGGCGTTATTTCCCGGACCTGACTTCGGGCAACCAAACGATCCGCGGCAATGCCGAGCGGGCGGCGATCAATACGCCGATCCAGGGCAGTGCCGCCGACATGATCAAGCTGGCGATGATCCGCATCGACGCGCTGCTACGGGAGAAGCCGTGGAAGTCGCGGATGCTGCTGCAGGTGCACGACGAACTGGTCTTCGACCTGGCGCTGGACGAGCAGGAGGAGCTGGTGCCGCTGATTCTGAGCGCGATGGAGGAGGCGCTGCCGCTGCCGGGCGGAGTGCCGGTGCTGGTCGAGCATGGTACCGGGCCGAACTGGCTGGCGGCGCATTGAGGGCTTCATCCGCACTTCAATGATCCGGTAAGGATAGCCGGGACGACCGCAGTTGCGCTTGCCGCCCGCTCTGTCGCAGAGCCGGCGGCAAGATCGAAACCGGAGGAGCTACGACTAGAGCCGATCCCTGGCGGAGGCGCTTTATACAAGAGTGCGGGGTCGTCCCGATTGGCCGGGAATCGCTTATGATTCATCGATTTCCGCCACCTTGAATGGTGAAGATGTCGTAACTTCTGCCTCATTGACATTTTCGAACAAGGGGCGTTTGCCTGCCGGAGCATGTTTGCATCCACTCGTTGTTTGTTGCTGGCTTCCCTGGGTCTGATTTCCACCGCCGGCGCCGTCAATCTCGGCACCTTCAATCTTCGCTACGACAATCCGGAGGATGTGGCGAAGGGCAATGGCTGGTCCCGGCGCGCGCCGATGATCGCGGCGATGATCCGCTTTCATCAGTTCGACATCGTGGGGACGCAGGAAGGCCTGCAGAACCAGGTCACCGACCTGACCGCCCTGATGCCGGAATACTCCACCACCGGTTGCGGTCGCGACGATGGCAAGGAAGCGGGCGAGCACGTCGAGATCTTCTACCGCAAGAGCAAGTTCAAGCTGCTGGACGAGGGGCACTTCTGGTTGTCCGAAACGCCGGATCAACCCGGCAGCAGGGGCTGGGATGCGAAGTTTCCGCGCATCTGCGCGTGGGGGAAATTCGAGGATCTCACGACCCACCAGACGCTGTTCTTTTTCAGCACTCACTTCGACCACAAGGGCGTCGAGGCCCGCAAGCAGGCGGCGGCGCTGATCGTGCACAAGATCGAGGAGATCGCGGGCGAGCATGCCGCGGTGCTGACCGGCGACTTCAACGTCGACCAGACCAGCGACAGCTACAAAGTGCTGCACGGAAGTGATGGCCTGCTGCGCGACGCTTATGAGCTGGCACCACTGAAGCTGGCGCCGGATGGCACCACCAACAGCTTCGACGCGGCGACCCGCACGAGCAGCCGCATCGATCTGGTTTTCGTCACCAAGCAGTTCAATGTCAGTCGCTATGGCGTCCTGACGGATACCTTCCGCACCTCGCCGGCGGACGGGCCGGATGAACACACCGCCTCCCCGGAGTTCCCGGCGCAGGTCAAGATGGAGCACGTCGAGGCGCGGACTCCTTCGGATCACTTTCCGGTTCTGATCGAGGCGACCTACTGATTTCCAGAGTCCACGAGGCGGGTCCTTGCCAGTTGGCCGGGTCGATGGCATCGTCCACCGAAATCCGGCCTTCCCCTGGACCCGGCCTTCGCTGCAAATTCTCGATCTTGAATGGAAACTCCTCCGCACAAATCCCCTTCGACCTCCGAACGGGCCGACCCACCGCGATCGAGTACTACACCTCCTGCAGTTTCCAGCGAGCAGCTTGCTCCGCCCTTAACCGAGAGCGAACGCGCAGCATCCTTGAAGCAGGTGAGAGCCCTTCATCCCGGGAATCGATTTCGGCTGATGTTTGGACAAAAGCCTTTGCCCGAAGATCCTCCGAGCTCGAAGTCCCCCTGATCCCGCTGGAGCTGCTGGGCATCCGCCACGATGCCGACGGGATGGTCCTGTCGGATTTCCTGGTGCCGCTGAAGCCGGGGGCGGAGGCCAGCCCGTATCTGGATCGGGATCTGCACGTGGTCTACAAGCTCTTCGACCTGCGGCAGAACGGCGGCCTGGGGAAAAAGATGAAGCTGCAGCGGGTCGATGGCGAACGCTTCGACCTGGTCCTGGAGGACGCGACGCTGCCGGATACGCTGATGAAGCTGGCGGTGCTGAACGACGCCGGCGCGCTGCCGACGGAAATCGTGGGGCTTTCCGATACGGGGGAGTATCTCATCGCCAAGCAGCCGCTGGCGCAGGAGGCGCGGAACTTTGAGAAAG
>JAQGPE010000088.1 GCA_028293225.1 Akkermansiaceae bacterium
CGCCTTTGCCCGGCTGGCGGTTGACGAACTCGGCCAGCGATTGAAAGGGGCCGCGCTTTTTGACCTCCGCCACGACTTCGTTGGCGAGCTTCTCGATCTGCTCGTCCGTTAGCCGCCGGTAGCCCGACCACTTGGTGACATTGTCTCCATTCGCTTCGATGCTCCCCCTGGCCGAGGGTACGTTTCTCGCCACCGGCAGGCGGTCGTCCTTGTCCACGCCGCCATCGACGAGCGGCACGGACTTGCCGAAGTTCGAACCCAGCACCGCCTCCCATGCCGCCACGCTGGTGGAGTTCACATTGAAGGGCGCTTCGACCAGGAGGTTTCCGGCGATGCTCTTGTAGTCATCGTCGCCGGCGGATTGCAGCCGGTCGATGACTTCTTCCGCCGTATGGCCGCCCAGGTAGGGAAGCAGCCGCGAGTTCGGCAGCCGCTCTCCGTTCTTGAAGAAATTCTCGATCAACTGCTTCGAGTTGACAGCTGGTGATCCGGCCACCGCGGGCTGGTCCGCGGCAGACGAGAAGAACCAGCCGTCGAAGAGCGCGTTGTTCACAAGATACGAGTGGTCCAGATAGGTCCTATCTCCGGAGCTCGTCGTGGTCTTGCCCGCATCAATCAGCGGTGAGGCGAAGGAATTCGCCACCACGTGGGCGGTGAGCGGCAGCTGGCCGCCGGCATTCAGCGGAGCGTGACTGAGCTGGCCGAGTGAGAGCGCGGGACCGCGCGGGATGGAATCAAAGACCGCCAGCTCGGTGCCGGTCTGGGCGTAAACCCCGGAACCACCATAGCCGCGATTCCGCTCATTGCTGATTTCGATCGTAGGACTGTCCGGCGGCCAATCGGTCATCGGCTCCCATTTGAATTCGTACTGCTGGTGCGCGTAGTCCGCGTGCTCATCGATGCCCGACGACGAGTAGAGATTGGTCGGCGCATTGTTGACCCACGAGCGCGACGGGAACTTCGAATCGTGCTCGGTCTTCTGCTGGAAGGTCGCGATCAGGAACGGCTCCTTCCAGCGCAGCGCCTGCTCCGCCTGGTCGAGTCCGGCAGTGGCGCCCTTGGGGATCGCGCCGTTGACGACGATGGTGGGCAGTTCATAGCGGGAGTAGGATGGCAGGTAGTCCTTTTCCTTGTCGCCGTAGTCCAGCTCGATGCCGCCGAGCAGCTTGCGCTCGCTGTCCTTGGTATTCCTCACCCCGAGCTAGTACTTGAGGAAACCGGTGACCTCCTTGCCGCCCTCCTCGGCCAGATCATCCGCATCGGCATGATCCGGCTCCACCTCCACCTGGATCTGGTCGCCGCCTTTCACGGCCACCGTCCGGATGGTCTTGCCGTAGTCCTTCCCGGAGCTGGCCCCTTTGGAATCGACAAAGAGATTCTGAGTCGTGACTCCGCCGATCTCCGGGCTGCTTTGAGCGCCTGCCGGAGGATTGAATCCCGGCCGCATGGTCAGGCCCTTGAGGTTGTAAGCCTGGCCGCCGTGCAGCGTCCATTCGTGGCCGGTGAAAACGATATGCTCGCCGGGCTGCATCACCAGGCTGCCCTGCTTGTCCGGAGGCAGGAGCTTCAGCAGGTAGAAGCGGTTCTTGCGGGTCTTGAAATCCTCGACCGTATGCGCGTCGCTGAGCCGGGTGTAGTTCGAGGCCAGCTGCACTCCGTTCTTGTAGAGGCGGAAGGCCATGGGAATCCGGTAGAGCTCGACGGTCGCGCCGGAGAACTCCAGCGGCACGTTGTAGGGATTCCACAACGTGATCACCGGATCGATGACCAGCCACGCGATGTAGGTGTCACGAAGGCTCGCCGGACTCGAGCGGGCGCTGCCATTTCCCCACATCGTATCGAGGGTGCCGGCCTGGTAGCCGAAGGTGATGCTGAAGACGAACTGCGCCTTCGCGATGACCGGCGCGATCTGTTGCTTGTTGAAAGCGGGATTGCGAAGGATCTCCTGCTCGCTCATCACCTTGCCGGCCGGTGAACGGGCATCGACGGAATCGACGTTCGCAGTCAGCTGAGGCGAATCGCTACCACTCAGCCGCGTGTAGCCCCGGTAGTGGGAATGCAGCAGTGCCCAGGAGGGATCGGGGCTGGGCAGCGGATTCGCCCCCTTGAAGCGGGCCGGCGGCGGGAACAGCGGGGAGTCGGTCCCGGAGTAGAGGAAGCGCGACGAGAAATCGGCAGGCAGAGAGTCGCGGTCGAAGAGCCGCGAGAGATCCTGCGCCAGGCCGCCGTCCGCCACATTCGTCAGCAGCCCGCGCGTCCCGGAAGTGATGTCGTGAAAGGAGCTGCTTTTCTCATCCAGCCCGGAAAGCTTGGCCTCGCGGGTGGTGACCAGCAGCGGCCGCTTCTCCGCGGCTTTGGAAAGCGGCTTCCAGTCGGAGGACCTCACCGCATCGAAGCCCAGATCGTGAGCGGCCAGCAGCCGGTGAATGTCGTCCCCGGCGGACGCTCCGCGTGGATCCGGAGCCAGCGCGATATTGACCTTCTGCGACTCGTCGGAAATAGCCCAGGCATAGGCGCCCTCCGCACCGTCTCTCGCTCTAACCGGCACCAAAGGCGCCTGTAGGAGGCCCTCCTGACCGCCCTGCCCTTTCACCAGCGTCACCGGTTCGCCCGAGGGAGTCGAATCCGCAAAGGAGACATCCTTCACATCATCCCGCACCGGCGAGGAGACCAGCCAGCCTTTGAACTTCTCCGCCTTCTTCGCCTTCCAATCCGGAGCGCTGCCCTTGCCATCCCATTTCCACCCGTCCCACACCCCGGTCAGATGCTGCTGGCCGTTCCTGGCATCGCGAATGGACGATGGCGCCGTCACCCGTCCATCCGGCCCGGCGAGGGCCTGCAACTCACCCAGGGCGAGTTGCAAAGCCAGCCGGGCATTCGCTCTGGCTCGCTGCTCCGCTCGGCCACGGTCGGTGGACCTCACGGAGATCGCGGACAAGGTCAGCATCCCCGTGGTCAGGACGATCAACATCGTGACCGTCACCAGAGTGATGACCAGAGTGAATCCCCGCTGCCCTTTTCGGAGGCCGACGGAAGGATGAAACGAATGCCAATTCATCGCAGTGCGGGACGTGAGTTGGAGGGAGCGCCGGGAGCCTTATTACTGAGGGCCTTCGAGACGGAAGAACTGACGCTTCTTCGTCGCATCGATCGCGATGGAAACGGTGGCCGCTCCCGTGGCATCCGTCGTCACGGTGCCGTAGCTGTCGGCAAAGGCATCCAGCGTCGGACTGCCCTTCACGGCGTAGGTCGAGGAAGCGGCGCCGCGGAACGTGATGATGAAGTTTCCGCCGGAGATGGAGGTCGCGGTCACTTGCAGCGGCGTATCCACCGGCGTTCCATTGACGGTCACCGTCACCGTCTTCGTGGTGGTGCCTCCGGAACCGGTCAGGGTGATCGTGTAGGTGGTCGTGGTGGAAGGCTTCAGTGAAGTGACTGCGCGACCGTTGACGATCGCCACCGCACCGACTCCATGGTCGATGCTGACCGAGGTCACATCCGGCCCGACGCGGAGATTCAGATCCGTCGAACCGCCCGGATCGACCGCCGGAACGGAGAGGCTGGACTCGAGAAGGCCGGAGGTTTCACCCCACCAGGCGTCCCGATGGCTGGCCACGAGGGAGTCCGAAAGATCGCTGTCGGCATTCGGATCGTCCAGCAGCTTGTCGTAGACCGCCAGCTCATCGATGTCGCCCTTCCAGAAGTTGGCGACAAGCGTCTTGTGAACCCCGATCGTCCAGGCACCCTGCGAAGACTCGAACAAAGTGGTGGGATCAAATGCCGTGCCGTCGGGATTTTTCCCGTCCTTGGAAGTCCCGGCGAACACGCCATCCAGGTACCAGCGCAGCTCGGTATTCAGAGCGTCCACCACCAGAATCAGATGGCTCCAGCTCTTCGCGGCCACCGTTTTGTCGCCATTCTTGCGGACGCCGCCGCCCAGGTTCGAGTTCACCACCCCGGTGTCATCCACCGCCAGGATCAGGCGGCCCGTGCCACTGAGATCCTGCTGGGCGGCAATCGCCCGGTTGGCGCTGCCGCTGTCAGGATCGTTGCGCACGACCGCCTCGACGGTGTATCCCGCCTCGACCGTTCCCAGGTCCACGATCTTGTCGCTGAGGACCCCGCTGGCGCCACCAAAGGTTGCCGCGCCATCGATGAAGCCGCTGGTGCCCGTATTGACCACCGGACCAATCAACGAGCCATCGTGAGGCGCAGCGTTTTCCGCCGAGTCGACCACCAGGCCGGAGCTGAGCCGCTCATTGAAACGGAACCATGCCACCGGATTTCCA
>JAQGPE010000114.1 GCA_028293225.1 Akkermansiaceae bacterium
ACCCTTGAACGGCCGACTCCGGCCTGTTTTGCGCGATGAAAATAGCCTGTCGGCAGCCGCGGATCCGATGGACTCCGCTGGCTGGATAGCGCCGAAGTCAGCGTCGCGAACGGCGGCTGAAGACAGCCAGACCTGCCAGCAATGCCAGGGCGCCGCTGCCCGCTTCCGGAACCTGGGTGATGTCCCCATAGGTCGTGCCGATGCGGAGCTCGTCCATCGTCGCGTTGGAGTTCTCCAGGCGGATCTCATCAAAGGTTACTGATTCCGTGGCCGTGGCGCTGGAGATCGCCGAGGAGTGATCCAGCGTCGTCGCCGAGGTGGAAGGATTCAGGTAGAGATAGATTCCCGTCTGGCCAGCGGTGGAGAGATCCAGTTCCAGGACGATGAACTGGGTTCCGGTGGCGATGTTCGCTCCCGATCCCTGGTAGCCGCTGAGTCCGGCGACTCCGCCGAAATACATCGAGTAGTTCGCCGATGGGCCGCCGCCGTTGTAGGTATCGCCAAACGACATCACCTCGTTGCCGGCTCTGAATAAGCCCATGTTCGCGTAGTCGGCGCCGGGCTGGTTCATGAGGAAAGATACGAAGACCGATCCCGTGTCCGGCGTGGTGGTGGTAATGTGCCGGAAGGTCTGGCCGCCGGTATTCGAGGCGGCATTGCCGCCGGTGATGAGACCGGGATAGGTCAGGCCGGGAGCGACGGTGTCGAAGCCACCCTTGTTCCAGGTTCCGCCCCAGCCGGTGCCGCCGTTCTGGCCATTGAGGCCATCGGTCGCGGGGGTGTAATCGAATGCTTCGGTCATGATGACTGACGCTTGGGCGCAGCTCATCAATGCGGCAATCAGGGCGCAGTTCGCCATAATCCGCGAGACCTTCCGGTGTGCAGACACGGAGGGATGCTTCATGGTTTCAGGTTTTTGGGTTAAGACGGGCCTGGATAATAGGGGTTGACCCGTAGGCCTTGCATCTAAACAGGTTCCATCGGTGAAGATCCATGGACCATCGGATGGAAAAGATGGACATTTCGAGGATCGGAAAACGGCTGCAGCCCTTGTGGGGCCGTCTAGGAACCGATCATTGGAGAATTTCCTGCGCTCAAAAAAAACCCGCTGGAGAAGCCGCGGCTTCTTCAACGGGGGTTATAGTAGTTCGGTCGTGGCGCCGCGGTGATCGCGGCTTAGCCGGATTTGCGCCGCCAGACGCTGACCTGCGAGCGGGTCCACTGATATTTGCGGGCGGTCTCGCGGATCAGGAAGGGCTCATCGCCCTGACGGAGCAGCTCGAAGGACGGCTCCAGATTCAGCTTCAGCCACTCCAGCGTGCCGCCGGGCGGCCAGTTGTCGGGAGGCGTGTATTCCTCCAGCCAGGTGCAGGGCGTCGCCAGCACCAGCTCGCCGCCGGGCTTCACCAGTTCCGGCAGCCGCTGCAGCAGCTTTAAAGGCTCGCTGAGACGACAGAGCAGGTTGGCGGCATGGACGCGGTCGAAGGCGCCCAGGTCGCTGCGGAGATTCATGGCATCCCCGGCTTCAAAGCTCACCTGTTTGCCCTCCAGGCCGGGCGGCAGGTTCGCGGTCATCTGGGTGCGCAGGTGGCCCTCATCCTGGCGGATGTAACGGACCGGTCCGGCTCCAATCCCCTGGGCCGCACGGACGAAGTTCTGGGAGAAATCAATCCCCAGCACCTGCTGTGAAGTCAGGCCGAGTTCGTAGCTGGAGCGGCCCACCGCGCAGCCCAGGTCGAGCGCGCGGACGACCGGTCCAGCGGTGAAATGACCGACCGTGCGGACGGCGAAATCGACCGCCGCCCCCATGCCCTGGGGCGAGTTCGGCGGCAGCACTTCCGCGGCCGTCCCGTAGTGGAATAGCAGGTATTCCGCCAAGAGACGGTCCGTTTCGTAAGGATTCACGAGCAATGGAAAAGACGGGGGCTCGTGCGGGTCAGCGGCCGGCGGCCAGGGCATCCATCAGGTAGCGGGCCGGGCGGAAGTTCTCGATGAGGACTTCGCGCTGGGCGCCGCGGTGCATGCGGACCTGTTTGATGTTGAAGTTCGGCGTCTTGTGCGGCGCGAACAGAATGTCGTCGTGGGTCGAGTTCTCGTGCTTCTTGAACATTTCCGGCACGATGTCGCCGCCGAGATGGTCATCACGGCCGGTGGCCAGGTGGCAGGTGCCGAGCACCTTTTCGTCCTGGATGTCGGCGCCGGAAACGGGCAGCACCTGGGTGCCGAAGCCGAGCTCGCCGAGCGTGCCGGTCATCGGGTCGTCCTGCAGACGGGCGTTGTGCGCGTCGATCGTGGCCTGATTGCCCTGGATCAGCTCGGACTTGATGATGTTGCGGTTTTCCACCGTCAGCACGCCCAGGGTGCCGTCCTCGTACTTCAGCGGGAAATGGCCGCGCGCGTCTTTCGGCACGAAGTAGACTTCGCCGGCCGGCAGGTTGGCGATGTCCGGAGTCTTGCCCTGGCACAGGCCGTGGGACTTCTGGGCTTCCTGGCCGCCGAGACCGAGCCAGGCGGTGAGGATCCGGCCATCTTCGAGCGCGAAGTCGATCTCGATGTCATCGGCCTTGGTCAGCGCCAGGCGGAGCTTTTCGGCGTCTTCGGAGACCTCGTGGTAGTCGACGGCCAGACCGGACGAAAGGATCACGTCATTCAGGCCGTGCAGCGTCGCGCCGCGGAAGCCGTACTCCTTGCACTTCGCGGTCAGTGGCGCGGTGGCGGAGAAGGTGGAGATGCAGAGGATCAGGTCGTAGGCCGGATAAATGTCCTTATCGAGCGACAGGAGCTTGCCATTGGTGTCCCAGACTTCGTCTTCCAGATCCAGGTTGGAGCCGTGGGTGATCTTGTAGGCGAACATCTCGCCGCCGGTCAGGCCGAGTTCGGCGAGCGCGCCGTTCTGCAGGCCGAGGTAGAAGGCTTCGTGGGCCTTCTTCTGCACTGGAAAGCCCGGCTGGTTGAGGAAGGCGAAGTCCTTGATCAGACCGGCAGGTTCTTCAAAGTCAGTGAGGATACAGACTCGACAGCCTTGAGTGGGCTGGAAGACCGTGCCGAGCAGGCGGACCAGATCGAAAGGCGGAAATTCCCGCTTTTCAGGGTGGAGGAGGATTTCCTCGGAGAGGTAGGCGGGGAGACTGGCAATGGACATGACGATCCAAACTAGGAGCGAAGTTTCGGGGCGCAAGTGGAGTTTTGCACCAGACGGTTCAATTTTGCGACATCATGCCTGGCCGAGATCCATCCCCTTGTCGCGCATGTCCTGCAGGACCCCCGACATGTCGTCCAGCCGCTGCCACAAGTCCTTGACCACGAAAACCGGAGCGCGGGCCCGCACCGCCAGGGCAATGCAGTCGCTGGGGCGGGCGTCGATTTCCACGATCTTCCTCTCCATGATCTCGTTCTCCGCCTCCATGATCAGGCGGGCGAAGTAGATTTCGTTCTCCACGGAGACGATCACCGCGCGGCTGATCCGGGCGCCAAAGGCCTCCATCGACAGCAGGAAAAGGTCGTGCGTCAGCGGCCGGGGAGGGGCCTCGCCCGCCAGCGCGGCATTGATCGACGCCCCGATGGCCAGATCGATGTAGAAAACGATCGCCTTGTGCCCATCGCCGAGGAAAACGGCGCATCCGGCAGGGGTCGGCAGCAGGGCGATGGGTTCGACTTGGACAAGATCGGGCACATGGATCTTTTCGGTGCGGATCGTTCCGATTCCAAGGGGAAAGCGTGACGCACCTGCCACTCGCGTGATGGGATTCCGTGAACAACCTTTCCGCCTTCCCGCGTTTTTAATGCACATGGACTCTCTCCCCATCACCCGCCGCCGCCTCATCCAGACGCTTTTCTGCTCCAGCATGGCCATGGGGCTGAACCTGGGGAAAGGCCTCGCCGCGGAGACCACCACCTCCGGCGGGACCCTGGATCTGCTGTTGCTCGGCGATTTCGGCACCGGCAGCGACCACCAGAAAAAGGTCGGCGGCCAGATGGTCAGCTACGTCGGCGGCCTGGGGAAAAAGCCGGAGGGCATGCTGCTGCTGGGCGATAATTTCTACGGGCCGATGCCCGGCGGCGTGGAGTGCAACCGCTGGCAGCGCGATTTCTCCGACGTCTACCCTGCCGCGGATCTGCCCGGCCCGTGCTACGCGATCCTGGGCAACCACGACTACCACGACCACCCCGGCAACGTCGTGGAGCTGGCCTATCCCGCCCACCGGGAAGGCAAGAGCCGCTGGACCATGCCCGCCAACTACTACCGGCTGGATCTTCCGAAGGACAATCCCCAGGCCACCCTGCTGATGCTCGACACCAACTGGGAGCGGATCAACCGCCGCATTCACGGCGAGGGCCCGTGCTGGATGGAAAAAGCGGACGAGGACAAGCAGATGGCCTGGCTGAAGGAGCAGCTGGCCTCGAAGCGGGCGAAGTTCACTATCGTGGCCGGCCACCACCCGGTCTACTCGGATTCCGCCCACGGCGACACCCCGGAGCTGGTGGCGGAACTCGGACCGCTGCTGGAGCAACACGGCGTGCACCTCTATGTCTGCGGCCACGACCACGACCTGCAGCACATGGAAATGGCGGGCCTGCGCACTTCCTTTGTCCTCTCCGGCGGCGGTGGCCAGAGCCTCAGCGACAGCCACGAGCCGCGCCCAGGCTCGGTCACTTTCAAGGTCCACGGCTTTTCCCACCTCTCGGTCGATGGCGACGCGATCACCGTGAAGCACATCGACTCCAACGGAGGCATCGTCCACGCCTTCGTGAAAAAGGCCGACTACTCCTGGAAGCTGCTGGCGTGAGGTGGAGCTTGTTCGTGCCGAAAGCCATGGCATCGTCCGTGGCCCGGCATGCGCAAGATCGTCCACATCGACATGGATTGCTTCTACGCAGCCA
The DNA here is from genome assembly GCA_028293225.1 of Akkermansiaceae bacterium. Classification (GTDB taxonomy): domain Bacteria; phylum Verrucomicrobiota; class Verrucomicrobiia; order Verrucomicrobiales; family Akkermansiaceae; genus Haloferula. The sequence goes on from JAQGPE010000114.1 coordinate 4,882, forward strand.
TTGAGGAGCGGGAAAACCCCGCCCTCCGCGGCTTGCCGGTGGGCGTCGCTGGCAGCACCCGCCGCGGCGTGCTGACCACGGCGAACTACGAGGCGCGCAAATTCGGCTGCCGTTCGGCGATGCCGGTTTTCAAGGCCCTGGAGCTGTGCCCGAAGCTGATCCTGGTGCCGGTCCAGTTCGACCTCTACCGCGGGGTTAGCGCCCAGATCCGGGCGATTTTCGGCCGCTTCACCGATAAGATCGAGCCGCTGTCATTGGACGAAGCCTATCTGGATGTCTCCGCCCTGCAGAGCGCCGGCAGCGCCGTCGCCCGCGAGGTCCGCTCCCAGATTCGGGAGGAAACCGGTCTGACCGCTTCGGCGGGCATCGGACCGAACAAGTTGATCGCAAAGATCGCCAGCGACTGGAACAAGCCGGACGGCCAGCACGAAGTTCTGCCGGAAGACATCGCGGCCTTCATGCAGGACCTGCCGGTCGGCCGCATCTGGGGCGTCGGCGGCAAAATGAAGGCGAAGCTGGAGGGGCTGGGCATCCGCACCTGCGGCGAACTCCAGCAGTTCGACAAGATCGAGATGGCCCGCCGTTTCGGCAAATGGGGCCTGGAGCTCTGGGAGCTGTGCCGGGGCATCGATGACCGCACCGTCGAGAACGACCGCATCCGCAAGTCGATCAGCTCCGAGAATACCTTCACCGAAAACCTGACCAGCGTGGAGGACCTGCGCCCGCCGATGCACACCATGCTGCAGGAACTCGCCAGCGACGTCTCCGGCCGCCACTCCGACCGCGAGATCCGCTCACTGGTGGTGAAGCTGAAGTTCGCCGACTTCACCCAGACCACTGCGGAAAAGGCCCATCCGCTGATGGACGACAGCATCTACGAAGACCTGCTGGCGGAAGCCTGGCAGCGCGGCGAGGGCAAGGCGGTGCGTCTGCTCGGCGTCGGCGTCCGTTTCCGCGACCCGGAGGAAAAGCTTCAGCCGGAGTTGTTTTGAGAGACCGGTGCGTCGGCCGGGAAAATTTTCCGGCAGGTTTTTGTCTCATTCTTCGCAGGAGCGCCGACTACCTTCTGAAGATGCAACTTTCCGACGGCATACTGCTCCGGCGTTTCTGCGAAAACTGCGATCAGGCGGCTTTCCGGACGCTCGTCGACCGTCATCTGCCGCTGGTCTATTCCACCGCGCTCCGCATCCTGCGCAGCGCGGATCTTGCCCAGGATGTCAGCCAGCAGACCTTTGTCCGGCTGGTGAGGAAAGCGGGCGGAATCCGCCGGGAATCCGGCCTGGTTCCGTGGCTGCATCTCACGGCGCGTGCGCTGGCGATCGATTCCCTGCGCAGCGAGCGCCGCCGCCAGGCCCGGGAAATGAAGTCTGTCTCTCTCATGACCGCTCCCACCTCACCTTCTCCGGACTGGGAGGCCCTCGCTCCCG